>NZ_JAUBOV010000067.1:3730-42325 GCF_036700405.1 Microcoleus sp. T3_D1 | reverse complement strand
GTCGTTGGGTGGGGGCGGGTTTATTATATTGTTGGTTTCTGACATAAATGGTTGGTGAACCCGCCCCTACGGTAATTTGGGGAAACACGCTTATTTTCGAGTTACCAAAACCCAATCGTCCGCTGTTTTGACAATCTCAGCATTCTGCAAACCTAAATGTTTTAAAACTGGTTTTTCTAACAGAAAATAAGGTTGAGGGAGAGTTTGCCATTTCTGTTGGAGCGTAGGTGCGTCGGCGACAATAACTTGGCGTTGACTATAAAAATTCAGCGAGGGACGGCCCAAGCGGTGAGAAGTAAACACTTGTTGACCCGCCGGAGTTCCTGTACGGACAATTTCGGCGATCGGCTTAACCGGATAATCCTCCGCCAGTTCCCAAACCCAGTTATCTGAAGCCATCAATACCAACAGCGTCAGGTAAGTTCCCCAAATTAAAACTAATATAAACTGCCGGTCTTTGCGGTGCAGCAACACGGCCGCCATTGTCATTGTCAAAGCTACAAACATCAGCATTAACTGCAAATCTCGCTCTGGAGGGGCAATTTGTCCCCCGATCCGTACCCAGCCACTGAAGTACACGCAACCGACGACAGCAACCACAGCCAGCATTGCCAAAATCGCGGGATGAGGCAACAAAGAAATAGCATCAAAACGTTCTTCTGCTTCCTCTTTGATCGGCTCTGGCGGCAGCCACAGTTGCTCCCAAACTTCAGCGAGATAACTGCCAACGGCAAGAGCAAAAGCTGGATAAATTGGCAAAACATACCACGGCAATTTAGTAGTCATCACAGAAATAGCCAGCAGATATACTCCAGTCCAAACCAATACTAATTTTGGCCCGGCAAAACTGCGATTTTCCCAACTCAGACGCAGCCCTTGTAGCCAAAATAACTGCCACGGCCAAGCTAATTTAAAAATTTCTAAAAGATAATACCAAGGCGGGCCTCTGTGACTGCTTACAGGTTCCGAAATGCGCCGGAAAGATTCGTTTACTAAATTAGTGTGGATGAAATATTGGCCGTAGTGCAGCCATTGGGCAAAATACCAAGCAGCTACTGGCAAAGTTCCGATCGCCAATCCGCCCCAAAGATACCCAGAAGTGAGGAGTCGCGGGGTATCCCAAACCAAAAAAATACAGCCCATCCCACCCAGCAGCAGCCCCAACATCACGCCCTTAGTCAGGCAAATGAGTCCGAAGCCAATCCCCGCGCCCAAAGCATAGCGCAAATCCCGGCGCGATCGTAGCAAACACCACATCGCCGCCAGCAAAAAACACAAAACCGCCCCATCCAACATCGCCAAACGTCCATGCCGCACCACCGGTAACAGCGTCAGATAAACGAGGGCAGAAAAAATGGCGATCGAACGCGGAGGAAACAACTCCCTGCCAATGGCGTAAAGCAGGGGCACTGAAGCCGCTGTCAGCATCGCCGGTGCCAACCTCGCCGTCAATTCGCTGACACCGCCGACGGCAAAACACAGCCCGATTAGCCAGTGTACCAGCGGCGGTTTGTTCAAATAAGGCATAGAGTCGATCGTCGGATACAGCCAATTTAAGTTGCCGCGCCAAATTTCGCGACTTACCTGCGCTGCAATGCCTTCATCCCAATCCCGCAAAGCCACGCCGCCCAGATTCAGCCCGAAAATCAGCACTGCAGCCAACAGAAAAGCCAGCATCCACACTTTGTCTGTAAAGCTGTCATTCCAGCGATTTTTCGGTTTGCGGCCAAGGAATGGAAAGATTTCTGACATAAGTTAAGAGAGTTTTGAGCGTCCCAAACTGAGGGTAAACTTAGACAGCAGTTATTTGCAACTAGGAAAATACCATGAACTTGCCTGTAATTATAGATATTATCATTGGCTTAGTATTTATCTACCTGACTTTAAGCTTGCTAGCTTCTGAAATTCAGGAACTGATTGCTACTGTTTGGCAGTGGCGGGCGGAACATTTAAAGAAGTCGATCGAAGTGCTGATTTCTGGCGGCAGCGAAGGCGCGAAAGATCCCCTGCAATTTAAGAGAGTCGGACAGTTAGCCCATTCGATTTACGCCAATCCGATTATCAAAGATTTGAATCAGGGAGCGAAAGGGCTTTTATCAGAGGGATTCCGCTCTGTTACGCACCGCATGGGGGATTTTTACCACGGAGTTACGGGTACTAAAAATGTTTTCGGCAATAAATCCAGTGGGCCTTCTTATATTCCAGCCGAGTGTTTTTCTGCTAGCCTTTTGGAGACTTTAAAGGTTTCTAGTTTGCTCAGCTCTATCTCTAAAACCAGATTGGAAAGATTTAAAGATTTACAATTAGCACAAATTAAACATATTGGAGAAAATCTGAGTTTGCCGGATGCTACTAAACCGATTATTGAGCAAGAATTTAGGTGGCTGACTGCGGAGTTTAATCGAGTTGTTGAAGATTATCAACACAATTTATCCAGTTTGAACAACAGCTTAGATCGGATGTCGGAAAAGCTAGGATTTTATATTAAGGATTCTCAGGTTTATCTACCAGAAACCGAGGTAGCAGGTAGAGAATTTCAGAGGCAGATGGCAATTGTGAAGGCTCGTTTTGACAGCCCAATTGAGCGTGTGGCGCTGCTGGGGCAACTGCAACCGAGTTTCAGCAATCTGTTAAATACTGTTAAAAAAAGTCAAGATTCTGTAGCAGAAATTATGGAGCTAAAAGAGGAGAGTCCGATTTATCAACAAATCCAAGAAACCTTGGACCGTATGCCAGAATCTTTGAAACGCAGCCTTTATATTTTAGCGCAGCGCGCTGAAAAAGGCGGCGGAGATACTCAAGAGCAGTTGCAGCGGTTTCAGAAAGAAATTGAAATTTGGTTTGACCAATCGATGGAGCGTGCTTCTGGTGTTTACAAGCGGAATGCCAGAGGGGTGGCGATTTTGCTCGGAACTGCGATCGCTGTCGCTGCTAATGCTGATACCATTCATATTATTAATCGGTTGTCGAAAGATTCGATGTTGCGATCGACTGTTAATGTGTACGCTGAGCAGTTGGTGGAAAAAAATGCTAGGACTAAATTAGATAATTTACCAAGTCTGAGAAAAGTTCAAAAGGATGTAGATATAGCTTTGGATGAGGTAGCTCTGCCTTTTGGATGGAGCGAACAGAACAGCTTGGAACGAGATAAGCAGGGGAATTTATTGTGGCCGGCTTTGATTGCAAGATTGTTTGGTTGGATATTGAGCGGCGTAGCTATTTCTATGGGGGCTGCTTTTTGGTTTGAGGCGCTCAACAAGATTATTAATATTCGCAATGCAGGGAAAAAACCGCCATCTTCTACAGAATCTTGAGCGGTGCTGTTGCGAGGCCAATCTACTAAGTGTCATACCCTTTTAAATTTTAGATTTTAGGTGGGGGAATGACTGAAGACTATCGAGGTTTGAAGCACCGGCTTATATCATGTCCGGTCGTGCGACCGCGATTGTTGTAGGGGCGGGTTCACGAACAATACCTGCCAATAATTGACAATCTCAAAAACCCGCCCCGACCGGGATATTATGGTTAATCGCTCGGACATGATATTACAGTTGGATTCTTTTTTGAAAGTGGGATCACGGATAGGATACCGGATCGATCGGTAATTGCGCGTTTGCCGGAAGTAAGGGAAAACACGCAGAATATAAATTCCGTGCGATCGCGGATGGCAGTGCTGCAGAAATAGGGCAAACTGATAGATAGGTGAAATAAGAATGAGCGAAATAAACAAGGTCGCTGGCAGTTTCAGAAGCTCTGACTCCAAGGCTGTATCTACCGCTAAACACACTTTTGGAGGACGGAATATGTTGACTTCTTTAAGGGAAACGACTCCCGCCTCGGAATACGCAAATTCCCCATCCAAAAGCTTTGCATTCAAGGACTCCAGCATCAATGAAGGTGGATATTTTGTTTCCAGAATTTTGGCTGGGGAATCTGACTGCATCGAGAAAATTACCTCGGCACTTCAAAAATATGCCTCTATCCTTAGAGAGATTGACAAAGTTCGCACAAATTCTGAGGGCAGCTCGAACCAACTGCAATTAGGCTTTGTTATCCTCAGTTCAGATTACCTAGAACCATACAAAAGTCAATTGCCAAAATCGCATAGTTATCTGACTCAAAACAGCGGACTTGGTTCGTGTTATGCCGATCGAGATAGTGATACACTCAGCAACGGCGGTGGGCGCGATCGACTGTTTGCTAATTAAGCAGAGTAATTTAATGCAGGGTATGGAACGTACCGAGGGCGACTGAACCCGAATACAATTGTAATTATGGACGCAGCGCGATCGCAATCAATGATTTCGATGTGACTAAATTAGCAATCATATCAATTCGCGCTGAATAATTTGAATCACGTTTGTAGTGAGGATGGCAGTCCTCACAGTGTCGGTAGCACCCCATAAGCCAATTGATTTCCCGCGATGGGTTCCACTTAATCTGAGACCGTTTTGACTGTTAGTAAATGCGACCCAACATCATGGTAATCAGTATTTGGGTGTATCGCAAACCTAGCAACTTCAAAGCATATAGAATTCAGCAAGCCCTACATAATTCAGTTTTCCCTTGGATGAAATACAGCTAGGGAAACTCTAGTGCCTTGTGCCTCTACGTAAAATCTCACACTCAAATAAAAACTACTAAATATAAGAGGAGTTATTCGGGGGTGAATTACCTCCACTATTTCCGCATCCCTCAACTCAGCCTACTATTAGCAAAATAAGGTCAAAAAAAATTGGATAATAGAACCTAGTTTATTTCAAGATTCCCGATTAATATTGCGATCTATTCCCATAGATAGAGGCTCGAATTTCCATTATAGTCAAAAGGAAAAATGCAAAGACCGAGTAAAATAAATCAATAAAGATATTTTTAAAATGACACCATTTCCAAATTGGGTGTTAAGATATAATGAAATAAGGCTGATGAGATAACTCCGGGGTGTATCTACTAATAATGCCCTTAATGGAGTCTCCAATATGAGTTCTACATTCGCTCAAGTTAACTCACAATCTGCTTTTGAAAAACGGCCAGTGCGCTCCTTAGTCTTCATTGACTCCGGCGTTAAAGATTACGATTCAATTGCAGCGGGAGTGCTGCCGGGACAGCAGGTAGTAATACTCGATAGCACCAAAAACGGCATCGAACAAATCACCTCGGAGATGGACAAATACGCCTCTACTAACGGGGCGATAGATTCTGTTCACATTATTTCTCACGGCAGTTCTGGCAGCTTACAATTAGGCAATACCGCTCTGGGTTCAGATAACATAGAGCAATACAAAAGCCAGTTGGAAAAGTGGCAAACTTCACTAGCCCCACAAGCAGACTTCATGGTGTACGGCTGCGATGTAGCAGGCGGTACAGGTGCTAATTTCCTCGATCGATTCAGTCAATTAACCGGGGCTGACGTTGCGGCATCCACCAACATAACTGGCCGTGGGGGCGACTGGAATTTAGAATTTGCTAAGGGTCAAATTGAATCTCCCTTAGCCTTGCAGCCAGAGGCTATGGCAAGTTACCAAGGTGATTTAGCTACGATCGTAGTAGCCAACAATAGCGATAGCGGGCCGGGTTCATTAAGGGCTGCGATCGCCACGGCTGTTGCCGGCGATATAATTACCTTCGCCCCAGGTTTAGCCAGCCAAACCATTACCCTCACCAGCGGTCAACTAGATATTCCCGTTGGCAAAAACATCACCATTGACGGCGCCGCAGCAGCGGGTTTAACTATCAGTGGCAACAACGCATCCCGCGCGTTTTTTGTCAACGCCAACGTTGCGACTGCTACTAATTTTGTGGTCAAAAACCTCATTATTACTAACGGCAAAACTACCGATCGAGGTGGCGCGATCGGCACAACCGACGAAGTAAACCTCACAGTAGAAAACGTTCAGTTCAACAACAACGTCGCCGATAAAGGCGGTGGCGCAATTTTTGGTAATTTCAACAATACCCTGACTGTTACCAACAGTAAATTCACTGGCAACGTAGCCACCTCCGCTAACGATGAACGCGGTGCAGGTGCGATCGGCTTTTTGAGTTCCAAAACTTTTACAGTCACAAACAGCGACTTCACCAACAACAAAGGAATTAACGGCGGGGCGATTAACAGCCTTCAAGGTAAGCTGACAATTGACAACTCCCGATTCATCGGCAACGACACCACAGCAGCCACTTTCGCCACAGGGCAGCCCAATTCTTTCTTAAGAGGTTTCGGCGGCGCAGTTTACACAGACAGAGCCAGCAATCCCAGCGAAGCTTCCGGCACAATTAAGATTACCAATAGCGTATTTCAAGACAATAAAGGTCGAGGTGAAGGAGGCGCAGCTTATCTGTTCACCGGCAGCCAAGACAAGGTTATTTTGGAAAAGAGCACCTTCCAAAATAACGAAATTCTGGCGCTACCCAACGGTGGAAATGCTGGAAACGGTGGTGGGGTAACGATTTTGAGCGACAGCACCAACCAGGGATTGACCATTACCAACACCACCTTTGCGGGCAACAAAGCCGCCAATCAAGGTGGCGGCCTGTGGATGCGAAATGCCCCTACTACGATTACTAACAGTACGTTTTCTGGCAACTCCACGGCGTTTGCTGCTGGTGATTTCAACAAACTCGGCGGTGCAATGACTCTTGGTGCACCCACAACCATTCTCAACACGACGATCGCCGATAATTCTGCAGGCTGGGTTGGTGGAGGTATCTTCGCCGCTGCCAATAATGTCACCCTCAAAAACACGATTCTTTCCAACAATACAGCGGCTAACGGAGGAAACCCTTGGGGCATTCAGCAACACGTCACCGCCCAATATAGCGATCGAGGAGGGAATTTTCAGTGGCCGGCCAAAAACCCCAATGACGGAAGCGATGTCAATGCGACGGCAAGTGTGACGATCGCAGACCCCTTACTTGGCCCTTTGCAAAACATCAACGGCGCTTTAGTCAGGCCGCTGCTGACAGGAAGTCCGGCAATTGATAAAGGGATTGCCACCGACGCACCTGCTACGGATCAGCGCGGCGTGACTCGCCCTCAAGATGGCGACAGCATTCCAGGTGCGATCGTGGACAGCGGCTCTTTTGAATTGGGAGGTAGTGTCGTCCCCGCGCCGACTCCGACTCCCACACCGACTCCGGCGCCAACTCCGACGCCCGCGCCGACTCCGACTCCCACACCGACTCCGGCGCCAACTCCGACGCCCGCGCCGACTCCGACTCCCACACCGACTCCGGCGCCAACTCCGACGCCCGCGCCAACTCCCACTCCAACTCCGACTCCGGCGCCAACTCCGACTCCGGCGCCAACTCCGACGCCCGCGCCGACTCCGGCGCCGACTCCGACTCCGGCGCCGACTCCGACGCCCGCGCCGACTCCGGCGCCAACTCCGACGCCCGCGCCAATTCCGACTGAGACTCCGACACCGACGCCCGCGCCGACACCGACGCCCGCGCCAACTCCGACACCAACTCCAACGCCCGCGCCAACACCAACTCCCGCGCCAACACCCGCGCCGACACCGACGCCCGCGCCAACTCCGACGCCCGCGCCGACACCTGCGCCGACACCAACACCCGCGCCGACACCAACACCCGCGCCGACTCCTACTCCGGCTTCGGATGGTTCCCTGCTCGATGACCTCAACGCCCCGCAACTCGACTCTGCCACCATCACCCCCAACCCCGTCCAACAAACTCTCAACGGCGGCGAGGGTACCGATTTCATCATGGGCGGCGGCATCAACGAGTCGATTAACGGACTTGTCGGCAACGATATTCTTTACGGTATGGGCGGCAATGACAACATTGACGGCGGCGCAGATAACGACTCCATCTTCGGCAATGGAGGCAGCGATTTCATCTCTGGCGACGCTGGCAACGATACCATCTACGCTGGCAAAGATAATGACACTGTTGTTGGTGGTGAGGGCGACGACTTGTTGAGGGGAGATCTCGGCAATGATACAGTTGCCGGCGGGCTGGGCAACGACAGCATTTTTGGCGGTAAAGATGACGATATCTTGCTGGGTGAAGATGGCGATGACTACATTTTAGGCAACTTAGGAAATGACACAATTAATACCGGAAACGGCAACGATATTGCCTTTGGCAATGAAGGTGCAGACCTAATTTTCGGCGACATCGGTAACGATACCCTGTACGGCGGCAAAGAAAACGACAGTCTCGATGGCGGTGAGGGCAACGACTTGCTGTTGGGTGGCAATGAAAACGATGTGCTCTTCGGCGACACCGATAACGATACGCTTTACGGTGGTAAGGGTAATGATATCCTCAGCGGCGGTGCTGGGGGCGATTTCCTTTCCGGGGATGTTGGGGACGATACTTTGACTGGAGGTTCGGGAAATGATGTGTTTTTCCTAAATCAAAGTTTGGGTAGCGACATCATTAATGATTTCCGCAAGGGTGAGGATTTAATTGGGTTGAATCCTGGTTTGAGTTTCAATCAACTCAGTATTACTTCCAGCAACAATCAAACTTTGATTACTGTGACGGACACCAATCAATTGTTGGCGAAGCTTAACAATATTACCCCCGGTATTCTCACCGCTAGCGATTTCACTCAGGTAACAATCTAACGGCCTGGGCTAGGGTGGGCCATAAGCCGCCCGCCCCTACGCAAGGCTGTTTCATTCTCTTGTAGGGGCTGCCCCCGTGGCTGCCCCAATCTCTGAAACATGAGCAAATCGTGGATGGGGAGGGTAGGCACTCTTAGCACTACAAGAGTCAAAATCATCGTTTTCTTGAGAATGAAACAGCCCTGCCCTAGGGGGGCTACGCCAACGCAGAGGAGCGATCGATCTGATTCTTTTCAACAGCGATGGGTAATAAATCTTGTTTATTGCCGATCGCCCACACCTAGAATGAGGCACATCCGTCTATTGCACTCCTGAGCTGGCTAGCCAGCTCAGGAGTACCCGAATAAAGCAAGCTTTCTCAACACTCAATTTCAGATTTGTGGTAAGTTTTGGCCAGCTATAAAAAAAGTTAAATTAATCAATTTTTTAGGAGCAATTATCCTGGTTTTCCCTAATATGAATGTATCAGGTAATAGCTAGAGAGATTCTCAGGAATTCGGCACCCCAGAAAATCTTTTATGAATTTTACCTGACTTAGGCTTTCAAAGGGTTTGATCCACTACTTATCTCGCTAATGGTGTGCATTGCCAATCTACAGAGAGAGGTTCCCCGTGCCGGACTACTTACATTACATCCTCTGCAGTTAATTGCTAAAAAAATCGCAACTTTCACACAGCTTAAGCGGATTTGGGAGATAAGTCTCGGATTTCACTTAGGGATAAAATTCAACTTTTTCGCTAAATTTTCATCTCCCCGATGGATCGCCGAGGTTTTAATTCTCCCTACTGCCTTCTGCATCTCTAGCCTTCTGCTTTCAAGGTGAATCTACCAGCAAATAGTAAACATTCTCATGGGTATGCGAAATGAGTTCAACTTTTGCCACCAACATGGATTCACAATCTGTTCTCCACAATGCTGGTTCTAAATCTCTTGTCTTCATTGATCCCGACTTAGATGACTATCAAACTCTTGCCGGTGGCGTGCTTCCCGGTGCAGAGATTATCATTTTAGATAAAAATGGTAACGGAGTCGAGCAAATTACTGCGAAACTGCAAACAATTTCTGCTGCGGGGGAAACTGTAGACCAAGTTCACGTTTTTTCTCACGGCAATTCGGGCAGCTTGCAGCTAGGTTCTGCAACGCTGACTTCGGATAATTTATCACAATATGAAAGCCAGTTGCAAGGGTGGCGAAATGCGCTAAGCGACAAAGCAGATATTGTGCTTTACGGTTGCGATGTTGCGGCGGGTTCGGGAAGCGATTTTGTCGATCGCCTCGGCGAGTTAACCGGGGCTGATATTGCGGCATCTAGCGATCGCACTGGCCGCAGTGGTAACTGGAATTTGGAGTTTGCCAAGGGCGATATTGAAGCACCGCTAGCCTTGACTCCAGAGGCAATGGCGGATTATCAAGGGACTTTAGCAACTATTACCGTTACCAACAATAATGATAGCGGGCCGGGTTCCTTGAGAAATGCGATCGCCTCCGCAGCAGCCGGCGATACCATTCAATTTGCCTCCACTCTTGCGGGCCAAACAATTACTCTCACTTCCGGTCAACTTGTCATCAACAAAAACTTGACAATTGATGCAGTTGGTGCAGCCAATTTAACCATCAGTGGCAACAATACTTCGCGGGTTATCCTCACAGAAGGTTTAACAAATGTTACTCTAAAAAACCTGATTGTTGCCAACGGCAAAGTTTCGGGAACCGATCCGAATAATGAGACAACTAGCAGCGGAGGTGGCATTAAAACTGGAGGTAACAGCACTTTAACTTTAGAAAATTGCCAACTCAACAATAATGTGGCCGGTTTTGGCGGCGGCATTTATACAGGCTTCAAGAGTACCACCAATGTGACAAATAGTACCTTTGATGGTAACGATGGGCGATCGGCTAACAGCGAACGAGGTGGCGGGGCGATCGCCACGAAAAGCGGGGGTTCTCTCACCGTCAAAGGCTCTACTTTTACTAACAACAAAGGTATTAACGGTGGGGCAATTAACCACCTTTTAGGCAACCTAACCGTCGAAAATTCTACTTTTTTAAATAACGATTCTACCGCCGGGGGAGCCGGAGCAAATACCAGTGGTTATGGCGGTGCAATTTACACCGACGGTGCTAATGCTTCCGGTACAAACAGTACACATGGACCTGTCGGTGGTACGATCGCCATTCGGAACAGTCGCTTTGAGGGCAACAAAGGCGCAGGGCAAGGCGGCGGGATGTTTCTCTTTGTATATCCCCCAGACAAAATCATTGTTGAAGGCAGTACAATAGTCAACAATCAAGTCGTCAAAAGCAGCAACGGCGATGCTTTAGGCGGCGGCTTACGAATTGGTAACGGCGAATTCACAATCAGCAACACTACTTTTTCTAACAATTTAGCGCAGAGTCAAGGCGGTGCTTTATGGGTGGGAGAAAAATCCCCTGGTACGATTATCAACAGTACCTTTGCAGGAAATAAAGCAGAGGATGCTAGCCGTAAAAGTGGTTTGGGCGGCGCAATCATGTTGAGCACTCCTGAATCTATTAGCATTGTCAACAGCACTATTGCTAAGAATTCAGCGGGATTTCAAGGCGGGGCATTTTGGGGTGGTGGTTCGCAAACTACTCTCAAAAATACGATTGTTGCTAACAATACAGCAAATAATGGTGGCAATTCTTGGAATATCAAACAAAATGCCGGTAGCAGCAAATTTAGTGATGGCGGTGGGAATTTTCAATGGCCTGCCAAAAATCCCAATGACTCCAGTGATTTTAATGTAACAGATGCTGTGACTATTGCTGACCCTAAACTGGATGTTTTGCAAACTATTAACGGTTTCTCTGTCATGCCGTTGCTAACAGGAAGTCCGGCAATTGATAAAGGTATTGCTGCTGGCGCACCAGCTACGGATCAACGCGGCATAGTTCGCCCTCAAGATGGTGATAATAACGGAAGTTCGATCGTGGACAGCGGCTCTTTTGAATTTAACCCTACAGTCACGCCGACTCCAACTCCGACTCCCACTCCAACTGAGACTCCGACTCCGACTCCGACTCCGACTCCCACTCCGACTCCCACACCGGAACCGACTCCGACTCCCACACCGGAACCGACTCCGACTCCCACACCGGAACCAACTCCCACGCCCACACCGGAACCCACTCCGACTCCCACACCGGAACCCACTCCGACTCCCACACCGGAACCCACTCCGACTCCCACACCGGAACCAACTCCCACGCCCACACCGGAACCGACACCAACTCCGACGCCAACTCCGGCGGCAGATGATTGCCTGCTTGATGACCTCAACGCCCCGCAACTCGACTCTGCCACAATCACCCCCAACCCCGTCCAACAAACTATCAACGGCGGCGACACTACCGACTTCATCATGGGCGGTGTCATCAACGAGTCAATTAACGGACAAGCCGGCAACGATACTCTCTACGGCATGGGCGGCAATGACAACATTGACGGCGGCGCAGATAACGACTCAATCTTCGGCAATGAAGGCAGCGATTTCATCTCTGGCAGCCCTGGCAACGATACCATCTACGCTGGCAAAGATAATGACACTGTTGTTGGTGGTGAGGGCGACGACTTGTTGAGGGGAGATATCGGCAATGATACAGTTGCCGGCGGCGTTGGCAACGACAGCATTTTCGGCGGTAAAGATGACGATATCTTGCTGGGTGAAGATGGCGATGACTACATTTTAGGCAACTTAGGAAATGACACAATTAATACCGGAAACGGCAACGATATTGCCTTTGGCAATGAAGGTGCAGACCTAATTTTCGGCGACATCGGTAACGATACCCTGTACGGTGGCAAAGAAAACGACAGTCTCGATGGCGGTGAGGGCAACGACTTGTTGTTCGGCGGCAATGAAAACGATGTGATCTGTGGCGACATCGGTAATGATAGCCTGTACGGTGGCAAAGGTAATGATATTCTCAGCGGCGGTGCTGGGGGCGATTTCCTTTCCGGGGATGTTGGGGACGATACTTTGACTGGAGGTTCGGGAAATGATGTGTTTTTCCTAAATCAAAGTTTGGGTAGCGACATCATTAATGATTTCCGCAAGGGAGAGGATTTAATTGGGTTGAATCCTGATTTGAGTTTCAATCAACTCAGTATTACTTCCAGCAACAATCAAACTTTGATTACTGTGACGGACACCAATCAATTGTTGGCGAAGCTTAACAATATTACCCCCGGTATTCTCACCGCTAGCGATTTCATTACTCTGTAGTTATTATAGCAATCCTCGCATCATTTGTGAATTTCTTACTCCCTCCCCTTGGTCAGGGGAGGGTTGGGGTGGGGTAAAAAAATTACGACTCCTGCAAGGATTGCTATAATAAAGCGGACTGGATACTATTCCCTTCCAATACGATCGCACAAATGTCTATCTTCCTCCTTCACCTCAGCATTTGTCCGCAAATAATCGCGCACGCGATCGCAACCATCAGCCAACAAATCCACTTTCAAAACTCGCTCCACATCCCACAAAATCAGCGTATTATCCTCACTCACAGAAGCCACAAATGACCCATCCCCACTATACGCTACCCCCCGAATCGCCGCAGAGTTACCTCTGAGCGTCGTTAATTGGGTACCGTCAAGCTTCCAAAACTTCAGCGTATTGTCTACACTACCAGAAGCAATAATATTACCATCCGGGCTAAACGCCACCCCCCATACCGCGGCCAGATGACCTTCCAGAGTTCTCAGTAACTTACCATCCACAGTCCAAAGCTTAATCGTATTGTCCCCGCTGCCAGAAGCCAGAAATTTACCGTCAGGGCTAAATGCCACCCTCCACACAGCAGCAGTATGACCTTGAAAAGTTCGTAGGGGCAGTGCCCCCGTGCCTGCCCCATCAAGCTTCCACAGCTTCACAGTACCATCCCCTCCTGCCGAAGCAATTAGCTGACCGTCAGGGCTAAATACCACCTGCCAAATAGGAGCATGATGTCCTGTCAAAGTATGCAATAAAGTACCATCGGGCCGCCAAAGCTTGATAGTATTATCTTGACTTCCAGAAGCAAGAATTTGACCGTCAGGACTGAAAGCCAATCCAAAAACCGTAGCGTTATGACCTACCAAAGTTGCGATCGCTTTTCCGTTTCGAGTCCAGATATTCACCTTATTATCATTTCTGCCAGAAGCAATTAACTGGCCATCGCCACTCATGGCAACAGCATAAATCGCAGCGTTTTCTACAGTGAAAGTCCTCAACAATTTGCCTTGCCGACTCCAAAGCTTAGTCGTGCCATCCTCGCTGCCTGTAGCAATTGTAGAACTATCCGAACTCAGTGCGATCGCCCAAATCCCGGCTTTATGTGCAGTAATCATCGTTCGCAATGGGTTTTGACTCTGCCACAGCCTCACCGTATTTTCTGCACCCGCCGAAGCAATAAAACTGCCATCCGGGCTCCAAGCTATCCCCCAAATCGCAGCAGTGTGACCTCTCAATGTCGTCCGTTCTGTTCCGTCAAGATTCCAGAGTTTTACAGTTTGATCCCGACTTGCAGAAGCAAGAGTCTGACCATCTGGACTGAAAACAACTTCCGATACTACAGCAGAATGACCTTCAAGCGTTCGTAGGGGCAGCGCCCCCGTGCCTGGCCCATTAACTGTCCAGAGTTTCACAGTTTTGTCTCCACTTCCTGAAGCCACAATCTGACCGTCTGGACTAAACGCCGCTGCAGATACCACAGAAGTATGACCCCGGAAAGTTCGTAAGGGCAGTGCCCCCGTGCCTGCCCCGTCTTTGTTCCAGAGTTTCACCGTTTTGTCTCCACTTGCCGTAACAATAGTCTGACCGTCTGGACTGAAAGCCACTGAGGGTACCCCAGCAGTATGACCCTGGAGAGTTCGTAGGGGCAGCGCCCCCGTGCCTGCCCCGTCTTTGTTCCAGAGTTTCACCGTTTTGTCCATGCTGGCAGAGGCAATTGTTTGACCGTCGGGACTAAACGCCACTGTCCAGATACCAGCAGTATGACCCTGAAAAGTTCGTAGGGGCAGTGCCCCCGTGCCTGCCCTATCCAGTTTCCAAAGTTTTACAGTTCCATCATCACTTCCTGAAGCAAGAAACTGACCGTCCGGGCTAAATTTGACAGACCGAACGATCGCCTGATGACCTTTGAGTGTTGCTATTTCCGTCCCGTCCCGCCGCCACAGTTTAATAGTTTTATCCACACTTGTTGAAGCAATAAACTTACTGTCCCGACTAATATCAATTCCAATAACAGCCGCTTTATGTCCCGATAAACGGTTGTATTCAGCCGCTTCATAAACCGCTTGACGCAATACATTGATAACTCGATTTTCAATATTTTTATCCGTCTTGCCTAAACTTTGTAGTCGGCGCTTAGCTTTAATTGCTTCTCTTAGCGCATCCAATCGACGATTAGAGGCAAACAGTCCCTCCGAGGAAGAAACCAGCGCTTCAATTTCACTCATCCGAGCTTCGCGCTCACTAATAACGGCTCGGCGATACTGAAAATAACTTGTTACTCCTAAAGCACAGGCAAGCAGCAGTGCCATACTCACAGAAAATAGTAAAGCCCTCTGTCGTTTAACTGCTTTTTTTTCTTGAATTAATCGCATTTGTTCCTCGGCCAGTCGCGCTTCCACTTCTTTGGTGCGTTCTGCTTCTAAAGCTTGTTGAACTTCTCGCCTATCTAGTTCGGCACTAGCAGCTAAGAACTGATAGTCTAGGTTACTCAAGCTTTTTTCCTGCGCCCAGATTTGACCATCTTTTAAGGCTTGTCCCCGCAAAAGTCGGGAAAAATCTGTTTGTTGTGAAGCAACCCAAGCATCGAAGGTTTGGGAGTAGGGGCGCAGTTGCCCTAATTGCTTCTCTACCCATTCCAGGTTAAAAACTTCAGCATAAACCCTGTTTCTCACCTGTAAATAACCATTATTTTTGACAACTAATCCAGATAATAATAGTTCAATTTGTTCTGGTGAGTCATCAGTTGATACTCCTTCCGCTCTTTTGCTCAAAGGTAGAAATCTTTCATTTCCTTGTAGGGGCAATTCCCCTGTAGTTGCCCTATAAAGATTTGGGTCAGGCACGGGGGTACTGCCCATAGAGTCCTCTTCAAAGTCCCACAATGAAACAGAACCGCTGGTTAAGGGGGGATTAGATTGTAAAATTTGCTGGTAGATGCCGAGTAATCTGCCCGCGCGTTGTTCGTTGCGAATAATCCGCTCCTTTATGGTTTTTAAATGTTCCGGCTCATCCTGAGATTCCCATTTATTGATGATATTTTCTCGCACTAAACGAGCGACCCAAAACTCTTCTGTTCCTGCTGGAATTGTTACTACTTTTTGCGGTGTAGTTTGAGTTGCTATGTAGGCTAAATAGCACAGTTTTTGCGTAAGAAATGGCTGCCCAGAAGTCCAAGCCAATATCTGTGTGAGAATAGCTTGAGAATTATTGACTACACTTGCCAATCCCGCCGCCAGTGGCTGGGCTTCTTCGAGTTCAAAACCTCGTAAATTTATGGCTCGACCAATATTAAAAGGCGTTCGTTTTTTGTCAACAATTAAATCACTAGGTGTTGCTACTCCAAATATTGCAAAACTAATACGATTATATGCTGGATTAATTGAGCGTTGATTATAGCAAAAGCGAATTAGGGCAAAAAAATCATCGACAGGAAACTCTAGACTGAGAACACTGTCAATTTCATCAATAAATATAATAATTTTTTCTTCAGGAAACTTGGCTAACAAAATATCTTCAATAAAATGACTCAATCTTTGCAGGAATGATACATCTTCTTCATCTCGCCACCAGGTTTTTAAGTTAACTTGCCCTAAAAGATTGAAGCCGCGCCACAGTTCCCCAATCATGCCTTTATACCACTGTAAGGGAGTGATATTTTCGCTACCGATGCGAGTCATGTCGATCGTGCTGCATTGAAAACCTTCTGCTTGCAGTCGGTGCAGGGTACGGACTAAGAGAGAAGATTTGCCCATTTGCCGGGAGTTAAGAACGTAACAAAATTCGCCAGCTTTTAAGGCTTCATAAAGTTCGGAATCTGCTTGCCGCACTACGTATGTAGGCGCATCACTGGCGAGACTGCCACCAATTTGGTATGTTACCTGGCTCATGCGGTTTATGGGTGGGTTTAAAGCTGAGTATGTAGGGAATTTATTTAGAGGTAAGGATGTGGTGCGGGAGCTTCATTATAATATAAATTATGCCCCAGCCGGGTTAATTACTCCCTTGTTTTTTAGTGCGCGCAAGCGGACTTTGTTTGTATAGTAGCGATTTCTAAGCGCCAGGAAAAGTCGAGTTTTCCTGGCGGATATTGGATTACGCAAAGAAACTGTAAAGCCGGCTCTAAATAAAGTTGTGCGAACCAAAATAGAGGCGGTACAACTCGCAGCTTAGGGTACAGCGGTTGTTATCGATATGAATCAGCCCCATACTAAATAATTTAGAAGCCACTATCGGCTCTAATTCCACTCCGTGTTCCGATTTTACCACTTGTTTAAGTGCAACCGCCAGTTCGGGATACTCTTGCAATGTTGCCCAAAAACTCCGCAAGTAATCTTTATAAATTCCCGCTATTGTCGGAGCTTCTTGTAGTAGCCGATCTAGCGTTACACTGTTTTGACAGAGGTGGTAAAGAGCTAGCCGCACCAGATAAGGATGTCCCCCCACCATTGCCATCAGTCGATCGGCATCGGAACCCTCTGTCCAATCCAGTCCGTGACGCTGGGCTAAAGCAAGTATCTGCTCTTCTGTAAAATAGGGCAATTGCAGCGGTAAACCGACATTAAAAGGCGATTCAGTGAGCTTTAAAGGAATATAAATTTCTGTGGAGTGAAGAACGATTAACCGCAGTTTTCCCAAAGTTTCAATCCGCTTTGCTTCTTCATGCCAGCTTCGCAGCAGAGGCAAAAATTCTCTGGCAATTTTGGGATATTCAAAAATTATATTTACTTCATTTAAAGCTAACACAAGAGGGGTACTTATTTCTGCTAATACATATTGTTGCAAATAGATGGTGCAGCTTACTTTGCTACCCATGTCTTCATCCCAATAATCATCTAATAGAGGTGGTAATTCTAGGTGACGGCTGATGTTGGCACAAAACCAGCGTAAAAATTTATCGATATTGGCTAAGACAGCTTCCTCGGCTTGCTGAAAATCTAAACTTACAGTTCGATAGTCAAGAGAATTCGCGCGCTCTAAAATCCTTAGCAGAAGGGAACTTTTTCCCATCTTCCTGGGAGCTTTAATCCGCAGCACACTTCCTGGTTTGGCAATCTCTCGATAGGCGAGTTCTTCAATTAGCGGGTGATGGATATAAAATGGCGAACCGAGGGGCACGGGAGATCCGGGAAATTCTAAAGGTGTTGCTAGGCATTGGCTGCGGGTGAATGCTTCAATTAATTCTCGTTCCTCTGCGGTGAGGGAACGTGATTCTACACAAGAGCGAAAATTTGATTTACTAATAGATGTCTGCAAGATTTGAGAGAGAGATTGCCACAAGGATGAGGCGATGTTTCTCAGGTAATGCTCTCCGTAATGAGAGGCAGATGCGATACTTGTATAAGTCTTTCCTTCCCAAACTTGGCGGAGTATGATTTCTTGTACTGGATATAAATCTTTTTGTAATCGGACACGAGTTAGCTGTAGTACCTCATCTATCGTCATAATTTGCAATTATCCCCTGAGTGTATCGTTGATATTATCACTTATAATTGACTGTAAAGCTGAGAGCGATCGCCTATTGGATTGCGACACGATACTGTCGCGACATTTCTCAGGGGGTAATTGGTCAAATCGGTTAAATCTCCCCGAAGAGTATCACTATCAATAAAGAATTCCCTCGCGGGGTGGGGGCGGGTGTATTTAACCTGTCTGCACTCTTCAAGGGTACAAGAGTGAACCCACCTCTACAGGTTTTTGAGAAGGGTTCTCTTCGTTAAGTTAAATCCGTGACATCGGTTAAATCTGGTGATTGCCCCGTTGCCTGACTGGTAACTGAGTGCTATAACCCACTTTCAATGGGCGCTGGCGCTGCTACTGGAAAGGAATCGGCGCTCAGTTTTTCTCGATCGTTGGCCAAAATGTCATGCCGGTGTCACAGTTGATAGTGAAGGCAGAATTAAAAATGTGACAGTTGACTTTGCTAAAGCTGAGTCGATTGATGTTAACTTAATTAACAATAGTTTCCGATCGCTGCATTTACTCATCACAAGTGTTAAGTCCCAAAGTCTAATTCTTATTTGGGGGCCAGCAATTTTTAAAATACTCCTGTAACCCCCTCTAAAAAATATTACCAAATAACCGAGTTAATGTGATGCAAATGGTTCATGAAATGTTTTCAAATTATTTTATTCCTCACGGCCATTGCTACTTGTGGAAGCCTGGATTAGTGGGGCTACACGTTTTGTCCGATGGTTTGATAGCAGTCGCTTATTTTTTGATACCGATCGCGCTGATTTATATTCTCCAAAAGCGGCAAGACGTGCCTTTTGACTGGGTTTTCATGCTGTTTGGCTCTTTTATTATCTGCTGCGGGATTACCCATATTATGGAAATATGGACGCTGTGGCATCCTAATTATTGGTTCTCTGGTTTTCTTAAAGGGATTACCGCGCTGATTTCGCTATGTACAGCAGCAGTGCTGGTAGAACTAATCCCAAAAATCTTGGCTATTCCCAGTCCCGCTCAATTGGCGGCGGCAAATAGGGCTTTACAAAATGAGATTGGCGATCGCAAACAAGCTCAAGAAGCACTCTCGGAATTAATGCTAGAATTGGAAAAACGGGTTATTGAGAGGACGATCGCTTTAGAAGTTGCTAATGAACGTTTGCAACAGGAAAATCGCGATCGCTCTTTGGCGGAAAATTCCTTGCGGCACTCGGAAGCTAAACTGCGAGAGCAAACTCAGCATTTAGAGAACGCTCTGCAACAACTTAAAGGCGCTCAAGCTCAACTCGTGCAAACTGAAAAAATGTCGTCTTTGGGGCAAATGGTAGCTGGGGTTGCTCACGAAATAAATAACCCTGTCAACTTCATTTATGGCAATCTGATTCCGGCCCAGGAATACATTAAAGATATTTTGGAATTGATTAAGGCTTATCAAGTTTATTACCCCACTCCTGCGCCGGAAATTGCAGACAAGATTCACAGTATCGAACTCGATTTTATTTTAAAAGACTTGCAAAAACTTTTTGGTTCGATCAAAATTGGAGCAGAGCGAATTAGGGAGATTGTTAAGTCTTTACGAACTTTCTCTCGGTTAGACGAAGCCGACATGAAAAAAGTAAATATCCATGAAGGGCTCGATAGCACTTTAATGATTTTGCAGCACCGCTTGAAAGAACAACCCAACCGTCCACCTATCCAAGTGATTAAAGAGTATGGAGATGTGCCAGAATTGCCATGCTACGCTGGGCAGCTTAACCAAGTATTTATGAATATTTGTTCTAATGCAATTGATGCTTTAGAACAGATTGTAGAGCAGGGATATTCGACCAACGGCTATTGGGAAAATAATTTATCTGACAACTTACAACACACCTATTGCCCACTGCTAAAAATTCGCCTCCGCACCCTTTTAGTTGATGGCAAGTGGGTGCAGATTCACATTGCTGATAATGGCACTGGCATAGATTATGATGCGATCGCTAAAATTTACGATCCATTTTATACAACGAAACCTATCGGTGCTGGTACCGGGCTGGGTTTGGCGATTTCTTATCAGATTATTCAAGCCCATGAAGGTTATTTGCGCTGCACTTCCGAGGTTGGGAGAGGTACGGAGTTTATCATTGAAATTCCTTTGCGATCGCAATTTGGCGAGCGCCACCATCTGCACAAGCAAGCTGTTATGAACAAGCGGGGTTTAGGCGTTAATAAATAACTCTGAATCCAGCTACAATTTTCGGCTTATTTTATTTTTTTGCCTAACTTAGGCATCATCAAATCCATCTTATCTGCCAATAACAACTATTATGTGGGAAGCACTCAAAACTATCTTTTCCCCAACTCAGTATATGCCTCACGGTCATTGCTATCTTTGGCAAACGCCTTTAGTGTGGCTGCACGTAACTGGGGACTTGTTAATCGCGATCGCCTACTATTCAATTCCGGCGATGCTAATTTATTTTATCCTCAAGCGGCGCGATGTTCCTTTTTTAGGAATATTTGGTTTATTTGGTGCATTTATTATTCTGTGCGGCACGGGTCATTTGCTAGACATTTGGACGTTGTGGCATTCCGCTTATTGGCTGTCGGGGATTGAAAAAGGAATTACTGCACTGGTTTCCTGCTACACCGCCGCCTCGATGGTAACACTATTGCCCCAGTTTTTGTCTTTAAAAACCCCCCAAGAATTAGAGGCGATAAATTGCAAGTTGCAGAGTGAGATCGCTGTGCGTGAAGAGGCAGAATTAGCGTTGCGCCACGCTTATGATGACTTAGAAATTAAAGTTCAAGAACGCACCGGACAGTTGAGAAAAATCAACGGTTATTTAGAAGCAGAAATTAAAGAAAGAATAGCCGCTGAATCCGCTTTGCGCGAACGAGAAACTAGGTTAACAGAACAACAAAATGGTTTGCTAGAATTAGCTAAAAATTCTAGTATCTACGAGGGAAATATCAGCGAGGCGTTGAGAGAGATTACGCAAATGGCAACTCTTACCCTGAATGTCGATAGGGCAAGTATTTGGTTTTATCAGGAAGATAAATCCGCAATGTGCTGTGCGGATCTTTACGAACTGACGCCCAATCAACACAGCGCGGGTGCAGAACTGAAAGTTGCTGACTATCCTAGCTATTTCCAAGCTTTGAATACAGAACAGGTACTCGCAGCAGTTGATGCCAAAACCGATCCGCGCACCCTAGAATTTAGCGAATCTTATTTGATGCCTTTAAACATCTCGTCGATGCTAGATGTTCCTATTACCCATAAAGGGCAAATTGCGGGTGTAATTTGTTTAGAACATCAGGGAACGACCAGGAATTGGACGCTCGACGAACAAAGCTTCGCTAGCTATGTGGCGCAGATTGCAGCTTTAGCAATGGAAGCTCGCGATCGCAAGCAAGCCGAGTTAAAATTGCGCTCTGTCACCGAACGCTTGCAATATTTACTGGCGACTACTCCGGCGGTGATTTTTAGCTGCAAATTAGGGGAAAATTTTGATGTAACATTTGTCAGCGATAATATTGTTTCAATGATTGGTTACGAAGCCAGAGAATTTCTTGAGGGTTCCCTTGATTGGCATAGCCTCATTCACCCAGACGATCGAGAAATTGTTGCTACTTCATACGCTCAGATATTGGAAAAAGAATCGATTTCCTACGAATACCGCGAACGGCACAAAGACGGTAGTTATCGCTGGATATACGATGAGGTTAAGTTAGTCAAAGATGCTGCTGGCATACCTGTGGAGTGCGTTGGTTATGGAGTAGATATTACTCCTCGCAAACGGGCGGAAAGAGCCTTGCAGCAACAAGTAAAAAGGGAGCGGCTCGTGAATGCTATTCAAGAGCGAATTCGTTCCTCTCTTAACCTAGAAGAAGTGCTGACAATGGCTGTGGAAGAAGTCCGCCAGTTTTTGTCAACAGACAGGACTATTATTTACCGCTTTAACCCTGATTGGAGTGGATTGGTAGCCGTCGAGTCGGTAGCAGCCGATACAATGCCGATTTTGGGAATTGACATTAATGACCCTTGTTTTCGAGAAGGCTACATTTCTGCTTACGCGCAGGGACACATTCGCGCGATCGACAATATTTATACGGCAGGTATTTCAGAGTGCCACGTTAATTTACTGAGCGAGTTGGAAGTTAAAGCTAACCTCGTGGTTCCCCTTTTGCAAGGTAAAAAACTATGGGGGCTACTCATTGCTCATCACTGCCGCAGTCACAGGCATTGGAACTCTTCTGAGATAGAATCTCTCAAGCAAATTTCCGTGCAGCTAGCAATTGCCATTCAGCAATGCACCCTTTTTGAACAAGCCAAAACAGAACTTGCCGAACGTAAATTAGCAGAAACAGCATTACAAAAAGCTGTCGTAGCTGCTGATACAGCTAACCGCGCCAAGAGCGAATTCCTTTCTTCTATGAGCCACGAATTGCGGACTCCCCTAAATGCCATTCTCGGATTTAGTCAGGTGATGGTGCGCGATTCATCTCTCAACAATCAACACCAGCAGCACCTAGAAATTATTAATCGCGCCGGCGAACACTTGCTTGCGCTAATTAATGACATTTTGGAAATGTCCAAAATTGAAGCGGGCCGAAGTCAGCTTAATGAAAGCAGTTTTAATTTAATGCGCTTGCTAAAAACCTTAGAAGAAATGTTTCGATTAAAAGCTAAATCTAAAAAATTGCAGCTAAATTTGGAAGTGGGTGACGGCATACCACACTTTGTTACTGGAGACGAAGGTAAATTGCGGCAAATTTTGATTAACCTTGTAGGAAATGCGATCAAGTTTACAGAGAGGGGTAGCGTTACTTTGCGAGTGAAAAAGAAGGTAGAAGAAAGTTTGGGGGCTGAAACTGCAGAGTTGTCCGACACACAAACAAAACTTGCCGGCGCGGGTTCTGAACATTCCGAAAGCTTAGCGGTTGAAACCGCAGCTATACAAAAAAAACCCGGATGGTGCACTGGTTTTAATCAGTCCGAAAGGTTGGGGGACTTTGATTCTGTAGACGCGAATGACCTTCGCCCGGAATTGTTACGCCTTCAGTTTGAAATTGAAGATACTGGCCTTGGCATTGCCCCTGAAGAGATGAACAAGTTATTTGAACCCTTTGAGCAAACAAAAACAGGTCAAAAGTCTCAACAGGGGACTGGATTAGGTTTACCAATTAGCCGCAAATTTGTACAAATGATGGGAGGAGATATTACTGTCAGCAGTACACCTGAGTTGGGAAGTAAGTTTGTATTTGATATTCAAATCACCCTTGCCACTCCCAGCGAGATTAAAATCCTTAAACCGCAGAAAAAAGTCATTAGTTTAGCACCGAATCAACCAGAATACCGGATTTTGGTTGTGGACGATCGCGCCGATAACTGCCTAGTCATAGAGAGATTATTGTCACCACTAGGCATCCTCGTGCGAGAAGCTAGAGATGGTGAAGAAGCTATTGCTGTATGGGAGGATTGGCAACCGCACCTGATCTGGATGGATATGCAGATGCCTGTCATGGATGGCTATGAAGCCACCAGAAAAATTAAAGCTCATCCTCTCGGAAAACAAACTGTAATAGTTGCTCTTACTGCTAGCGCTTTTGAAGAGGAACGACAAACTATTTTAGGAGCAGGCTGCGATGATTTCATTCGTAAACCCTTCGAGGCCAAGATATTATTTGCGAAAATGGAAGACCTTTTAGGAGTGCGTTACATTTACGAGGAATCTGTTGATACACCACTAGAAAATGAAAGCGAAATTAGCGGAGTGACTAGCAATCAATCTGTCGAGTCACAACTCGCTCAAATGCCTGTTGAGTGGGTAGAAAAGATATCTCATGCTGCTCATGAATGTTGCGACGATAAAATTGTCAAGTTGATTGAGGAAATGCCGAGTGAGTTTGCTTTCGCCGCCGAATATTTAACTACTTTAGTGGAGGATTTCCTCTTTGACGATATTATAGATATAACGCAGTCAGCAGTTCAACGCTGTGAAGATACCAATTTTCAACTAATCTAAACTTAGGAGGCTATTCTATTTAAAAAAGACCTAACATTCCGCCCCAATAGCGTCTCCTTGCCATCAGTTTTTAGGAGAGCTAATTGGAATTTCTACTGTTTCGTTTTTTTTGAGGTAAAATTCTTAAGTGTTAATATCTTTTCTCTTAACAAACTACCGTGAGCGATCGCATGGACAGCCATCAATCTCCTACAATTCAAGCAAACATTTTAGTAGTTGATGATAAGCCAGATAACGTGCGGCTTTTATCTACAATTTTGACGACACAAGGGTATCAGGTTCGTAAAGCGCTGAACGGGCAAAGGGCGATCGCTACAGTGCAAGAGTTTCCGCCGACTCTAATTTTGCTGGACGTGATGATGCCAGAGATGAATGGATATGAGGTATGTGCACAGTTGAAAGCTTCACCAAAAACCAGTTCGATTCCCGTGATTTTCTTAAGCGCCTTAGATGACGTTTTAGATAAGGTGAAAGCTTTTGAGGTGGGAGCAGTTGACTATATTACTAAACCTTTTCAAGGTAAAGAAGTATTGGCACGAGTGGCAAATCAGTTAACAATTCAAAGTCAACAACAGTTACTTCAAGAGCAAACGAAGCAATACCAAGAACTTGTCGAACGTTTGCAAAACGAAATTAAAGAGCGGCAGGGAGTGGAGGTAGCTTTACGGCTTGCTCAAACAAAGTCGGATCATTTATTGCTGAATATTTTACCAGCAGCGATTGTTGAAAATTTGAAAAAGGGCGAGGGTTCTCCTGCCCAGAGGTTTGATTCAGCAACAGTTCTTTTTGCCGATATTGTCGATTTTACGTCTATTGCTGCTAGAATGTTACCCCTAGAATTGGTAAATTTACTGAACCAGATTTTTTCAAGGTTTGACCAACTAACTGAAAAACACGGTTTGGAAAAAATTAAAACAATTGGAGATGCTTATATGGTAGCGGGGGGGTTGCCTGTGCCGAGGGCAGATCATGTAGAAGCGATCGCGAATATGGCTTTGGATATGCAGGAAGCGATCGCTGATTTTCAAACTGACAGAGGCGAACCATTTCACATTCGGATTGGCATTCATACAGGGCCCGTAGTTGCTGGCGTAATTGGCACTAAAAAATTTATCTATGACTTGTGGGGAGATACTGTTAATGTTGCTTCTCGGATGGAATGTCACGGATTACCGGGATATATTCAAGTTACTACTGCTATTTACGAACTGTTAAAAGATCGGTATTTATTTGAGGAAAGAGGTGCGATCGAGGTTAAAGGAAAAGGAGAGATGATCGCCTATTGGCTAAAAGCTAAAAAAGTTAGTTAAACTCACATCTTGCACCATTCTTAATTAGCCTTTTAGGAACAGGCTTTTCGGCCTGTTCCACAAGAAAATCTACTCTTTGTGGAACGGGCCGGAGAGCCCGTTCTTGAGAAGGGTGCAACATCTCAGGTTAAAGCTAATTGCTAATTTATAGCCGAACTCATCAAAAGATGAAAATAATTTGCAGTTTCCAATTTGTATTTTCCCGGACGATTTCAATGCGATCGATAAATTCTCGAAAGTAAAACCTGCGTTCTGATTCTGATAAATCGAGCCAAAATTGCGGCAGGGAAACTGTTTGGGCAATTTCTCGCAAATTTACTGGGGGTAGTTGCGCTAATTTGCTTTGCAGTTCGGCAATTTCGGTGCGGATTTTGTAGGCTCTAAACTCTGCCGTTTCGGTGTCTAAAATGCCGCTTTCAATCAGGCCAGAAAGTTGCTCTATGATTTCTTGTTTCGATGCGATCGCCCTGACAATTCCTGCTTTCATTCCATTCATATTCGGCATTTGCAACCCAGCAACAGCATCGGGTAAATCCCGACAAATACCGGCGATGGTTAATTGCAATACTTCATCGTAGGAAATACCGCTACATTTAGGCTGTTTTGGACAGTTAATCGGTCGCAAATAAAGGTATTCTTTTTCTTTGCGGTAGGAGGTGACTTTGGCAACTGTCATGGGCGATTTGCATTCGGCACAAATTGCTAAACCTGCGAGGGAACGTGGGGCGCTAGCGCTGCGAGGAGAAAGGCAGCGGTTGCGGCGCAGCAACCTGTCTATTTGGGCGGCTTCTTCTCTGGAAATAATCGGGACGTGGGTGTTAGAAATTACTTGGCTGTTTTGATATTCCAAATCACCTCGGTAGGCGGGATTTGTCAGCCAGCGGCGGCCGGTACTTACAGAGATTTTCTTGTTATATTTCTTGGCTAAATACCGCACGGAACCTCGCAAGGAACCGTAAATTAAAAAGTGTTCAAAAAAATCTTTGACGGTGGGGGCGGTGGTTTTATCGATCGTATAACAATCTTTGCCGCGCCGGTAGCCGTAAGGAGCCTTACCCGGTGGAATCCGCGATTTGATGCGGTTGCGCGCGTGTCCTTTGCGAATACTCCGGCTGTGTTGGCTGCGCTGGATTTCTGCGAGGATGTGCAGCAAGTTTTGGCGGTTTCGCGGTTCTGTTTCTGCTTGTACGATGATTTCGACGCCGAGGTTTTCGAGTTGGGCGAGGTGCGAACACACTTGCTGCAATGTGTCGCCTAGTTCTTCAAACCGCTGAATTAATAAGTATTTGACTGGTTCTGTTTGGCAGTCTTTGAGGAGTTGCTGAAGTTGCTGCCGCCCTCCTAAGTCTTGATAGGTGCGATCGACTTCTTGACCCCAAATTTCCGGTGCGGGTGCTGCTTCGAGTAGCGGTTCGGTGTAAGAATAAGCGATGATTTTCATTACTTACTCGCTGAGTTCGATGATGTTGCCGTCGGGATCTTGGGTAAATAATGCCGATCGACCTGACGCGCTCATTTGAAACGGGCAATTGTGAGCGATTAACTGCTGTTTGGCTGCTTCTAAGTTAGCAACAGAAAATGCTAGATGTCGGTTGCGTCCCCATTTAGCCTTGTCTACGGCATCTGGGATAATTGTTTCACCTAAAATTAGGTGGAGCTGGAAGTCGCCGATTTGATACCAGATTCCGGGAAATTTTAAGTCTCGATCGATTTTTTGCATTTTTAGTACGGTGCTGTAAAAGTGTTGGGATTGTTCCAGGTTGGAGATGAGGATGGCGCTGTGGAGGGATTGAGTAATTTGCATTTTTGTTGGGATTTATTGTTTTATTTTAACCGCTGATGCAGGCTGATGAGCGCTGATGAACGCAGAATTTTTTGATGTTGGTTGAGTTTTTGATATGATAACATTGTCTGTCGCTATTAATATATCCATTATCAAGTCTTGTAACAAAAAACTGCCCGCTGGGAGTGTTTTTAACAATGGTTTCTCAAAAAAGTGCGATCGTCCCCAGAGCGGGCAAAATCCGTCTCCGCAATGTCTTGGTAGTTCCCTTTGTTCTCCAAATTTTGGCGGCTGTTGGCTGCGTTGGCTATCTCTCTTACAGAAACGGAGAGCAGATAGTCAACGATATTGTTAGTCAGTTGCGCCACGAAGTGAGTGCGAGAGTTTACGAACGTGTTCAAACCTATCTGGAAGCTCCGCCACTGGTGAATCAGATCAATCAGGATGTTTTACCTTTGGGGGTGTTGAACTTTGACGATTTGGAGCAAGCTAGACCATATTTTTGGAAACAAGTTCTGCAATTTAAGTCGATCGGTCACGCGGGAATTGCCAACGAAAAAGGTCAGTACCTGCGTGTGGGTTGGGTAAATCGGCTGGTTGGACTTGAACAACCTCAGCTTGCCCAGCAACTGATTCCGGGGGGTGGCGACTTGATATATTACAACCTTGACGATAATGGAAACCCGACAACAATCGAAAAAAACACCCCCAATTATGACGTTCGCACGCGCCCTTTTTACAGAGTAGCTGTTGAGAAGAAACAGGCAGCTTGGAGTGAAGTTTATATTAATTTTGGCTACGGTACACTGCAAATTAATGCGAGTCTACCCTATTATGATGCCGAAGGGAAACTAATTGGCGTGCTGACTTGCCAGATGGGACTAGATCAAATTCGCCACTTCCTGCAAACCTTAAGGGTCGGTAATTCCGGTCAAGTATTTATCATTGAAGCCCAGGGTGAGTTAATAGCCAGTTCGGTTAAAGAACAGCCTCTTTCGGTGGGAACAGGCAAAGATACAAAGCGGCTCAAAGCACAGGAAAGCAGCAACCCGCTGATGCGTCAAAGTGTGGTTTATCTGCTCGATCGCTTCAAGCGTTTGGAAGACATCCATCAAACTGTTCAACTTGACTTTAAGTTTAAGGGTGAGCGGCAATTTATCCAAGTTTCTCCGCTAACTGACAAGTACGGCCTCAATTGGCTGAGTGTAGTAGTAGTTCCTGAAGCGGACTTTATGCCGCAAATTTATGCTCACACTCGGCAGACTATTTTGCTGTGTATTGTGGCTCTCATTGTCTCTGTTGGAGTGGGTATTTTCACCGCTAGCTGGATTACTCGCCCCCTGAACCAAATTGCTCAAGCTTCAGAATATCTAGCAGGTGGTGCTCTTAACCAGAACGTTGCTTCCAGTCGGATTTTGGAAATTGAAACCTTAAGAAATTCCTTTAACAGCATGGCGAGACAACTGCAAGAATCCTTTGAAACTCTAGAAGATAAAGTCAAAGAACGTACCTCTGAACTCGCCAAAGCCACTAAACAAATTGCCACTCTCAACCAGCGCCTGAAAGCGGAAAACCTCCGCATGAGCTCCGAACTCGATCTGCTCAAACAAATGCAGCAGTTGATTCTGCCCAAACCTGCTGAACTTGCAGCCATTGAAGATTTAGATATTGCCGGATTTATGGAGCCAGCCTCGGAAGTAGGGGGTGATTACTACGACGTACTTTGTACTAACGGGGTTGTCACGATTTGCATTGGTGATGTCACCGGACACGGATTGGAAAGCGGCATTTTGATGGTGATGACTCAAGCTGCTGTCCGCACTCTTCAGGAAATGCAAGAATCCAACCCGGTGCGTTTTTTAGATACCCTCAACCGCACTATTTATAAAAATGTCCAGCGCATGAACTCCGACAAAAATATGACACTAGCTTTGCTCAACTATGCGGATAGCACACTTAGTATCAGCGGTCAACATGAGGAAACTCTTGTGGTCAGGAAAGGTGGGCAAATCCAGCGGATAGACACCATGAATTTAGGATTTCCGCTCGGCTTAGATGAGGATATTTCCGATTGGATTAGCCATGTTTTAGTTCACTTAGAGCCGGGGGACGGGGTAGTGCTTTATACTGACGGCATCCCGGAAGCTAGAAATATGCACAAAAAATTCTACGGTATGGAAAGACTCTGTGAAGTGCTTTCTCAAAACTGGCATTTGAGCGCCGAACAAATCAAGGAAGCCACCATCGCTGATTTGCGAGACTTTATTGGAGAACAAATGGTAGTTGATGACATTACCTTGCTTGTTATCAAGAAAAAGGATTAAGTCCGAGCTGTTTTCCTTCTTGCTTTATTCACCCATCGCTGCTCTTGTAAAAAACGATATTTAGTATCATCGGCTGTGTTTTATATAAAGATTTCTACATAAAAATATAAAACG
The DNA here is from genome assembly GCF_036700405.1 of Microcoleus sp. T3_D1. Classification (NCBI taxonomy): domain Bacteria; kingdom Bacillati; phylum Cyanobacteriota; class Cyanophyceae; order Oscillatoriales; family Microcoleaceae; genus Microcoleus; species Microcoleus sp. T3_D1. The sequence continues at coordinate 12,506 of NZ_JAUBOV010000067.1, read as the reverse complement.
CTGGCTCTACCCCATTAGTGATTAAATATCTATTCGGGTATCTAAATAAATGAGAAACAGCATCTTTCAACTACACCAGCCATCAAAGCTTTCTACGACCAGCCGCGAGTCGAGCAAGACGAACTATATCCGCAATTCGCACCAGTAGTCAAGAACCAAAACGCAAATTTTTATAACTCTATTTCCGACAATAAAAAAATAGCGATGTACCAAGAAATTTGTACGGAATTCAACCAACAGGAACCTGAATATCCCAAATGTGACTTTACCAGGCGATCGCTCCTACGAAGCAAGCGCTTCAAAGGTTTTTAACAAAATTGATGTGATTGGCGATCGGTTAGCGATCGATCATTGTTTTTTGGTCAACTCTTCCCTAAACCTTGCAGGCTGTAGTAAACTAATCACTAATGACCCCCAACTTTTTTATATTGCTTGGACTAAAAGCTGACTAGGATTTAGCAACCTGAGCGTTGGTATGTACGTTCTGAATTGCTGAAACCATTGCCCCCAATTGCATCGCTCCATCGATTTGTGCCCTCTTCCTTCAACATCTAGTATAGCAACTATGACCCCGATCTCAATTCCCGGCTACCGGGCGATCGAACACCTCTACTCAGGCGCCAGAACCTTCGTTTACCGAGGTTTTTCTGAACCCGACAATCAACCAGTCGTCATCAAACTGCTCAAATCTGAGTATCCCACTTTCAGCGAACTGGTGCAGTTTCGCAATCAATACACCATTGCCAAAAATATTGAAAATTCCGGTACAGTCAAACACTTGAGTCTGGAAGTATACCGTAACGGTTTTGCCTTAGTGATGGAGGATTTTGGCGGAATTTCTCTAGCAGAATACATCACCACTGATGCTTGGGATCTCAAGGATAAAATTACCAATAGCCTAGAAAAGTTTTTACAAATTGCCATTAAAATTTGCTTTTGTTTAGAAGCAATATATAACAGCCAAGTTATTCACAAAGATATCAAGCCACAGAACATTATAATTAACCCTAAAACTCAAGAAGTTAAAATAATAGACTTTAGTATTTCCTCGCTTTTGCCTCGCGAAAATCCAGAAATTAAAACTCCCAATATCTTAGAAGGGACATTAGCTTATATGTCTCCCGAACAAACTGGAAGAATGAATCGTGGGATTGACTACCGCACCGATTTTTACTCGCTTGGAGTAACTTTTTACGAAATGTTGACAGGACAATTGCCATTCCAATCTACCGAGCCGATGGAATTGGTTCACTCTCACATTGCTCGCCAGCCAATTCACCCGATCGCCCTCAATCCTGCCATCCCCCAAGTATTGAATGACATAGTGCTCAAACTGATGGCGAAAACAGCGGAAGCACGCTATCAAACAGTTGGTGGCATCAAACACGATTTAGAAAAATGCTTAAACGACTACTCAGAACATGGCACTATTCAACTGTTTGAATTAGGCAGCAGAGACATTTCCGAACGCTTTGTCATTCCCGAAAAACTTTACGGCAGAGAAACCGAAGTTTTGGCTTTATTAGCAGCCTTCCACCGCGTCGCCTGTCCCCAGGAAAATTCCGCAGCCGCCGATTTGGAGGTTTCCCCTAGTAGCAGCCGAGAGCCTCAGAAACTGCCCCGTACAGCTACTACCGAAATCATGTTGGTAGCAGGCTTTTCCGGGATTGGCAAAACCGCTGTGGTTAACGAAGTTCACAAGCCAATCGTCCAGCAGCGGGGATACTTTATCAAAGGGAAATTCGACCAATTCAGGCGCGATATTCCCTTCTCAGCATGGGTGCAAGCTTTGCAAAGTTTCCTGCAGCAATTACTGACAGAAAGTGTTACTCAAGTTCAGCAGTGGCAAGCCCAAATCTTGTCCGCTTTAGGCGATAATGCTCAGGTAATTATTGATGTTATCCCAGAATTAGAACTGCTAATTGGCAAGCAACCTGCTGTCCAGGAATTAGAACCCAGTCCTGCACAAAATCGTTTCAATCAGTTATTTCAAAAGTTCATTCGTGTCTTTGCTACAAAAAATCACCCCTTAGTAATATTCTTAGATGATTTGCAATGGGCCGATTCAGCATCTCTGAAACTAATGCAATTGTTGCTAGGCGAATCAGAGGGTCAACATTTGCTGCTAATTGGCGCTTATCGAGATAATGAAGTTTCCAGCGTTCATCCATTAATGTTGACTTTATCAGAGATTCGCAATCTACCAAATCGCAGTAGCGATCGACCCGCCCCTATCATTAATAAAATTACTCTCGCGCCACTTTCAAAAATCGACTTAAATCGTCTAGTTGCTGATGCTTTAAGTTGTCCGCCGTATCGATCGATTTCTTTAACCGAATTGATTTTTCAAAAAACTAAAGGCAATCCTTTTTTTAGCAATCAATTCCTCAAAAGGCTGCATGAAGATAAGTTGATCTATTTCGATTTTACCCCGTTAGATGGCGGAGAAAGGGGTGGTTGGCAGTGTGATATTACTAAAATTAGAGAATTGACAGTCAGCGATGATGTCGTCGAATTTATGGCGAATCAATTGCAAAAATTGCCGCTAACTACTCAAAATATTTTAAAACTAGCTGCTTGTATTGGCAGTCAATTTGATTTAGAAACCTTAGCAGTTGTTTGTGAAAAATCTCAAATAGACACTGCGGCTAATTTATGGAAAGCATTGCAAGAAGGTCTAATTTTACCGCAAAGTGAAGTTTACAAATTTTTTGCAGATGATGGGGAGTCTGCACCATTAGCTGTTGCCGATTGTCAATTGCCCAGTTACAAATTTTTGCACGATCGCGTTCAACAAGCTTCTTATTCTTTGATTCCCGATGATGCCAAACAGTCAACTCACCTAAAAATTGGCAGATTGTTGTTGAGTAATACCCCTGAAGATGAAAAAGAATATCGGATATTTGATATTGTCAACCACTTGAATGTTGGAGTGGGATTAATTGGCGATCGCACCGAAAGAAATCAACTAGCTTCCTTGAATTTAATTGCGGGACGTAAAGCTAAAACTTCTACAGCTTATGCTGCTGCCGTGGATTATTTAACTATCGGCAGAAATTTGCTAGCAGAGGATAGCTGGACAAATTTATACGACTTGACGATCGATCTTTATGTAGAAGCGGTTGAAGCCGAATATTTGAATACCAATTTCGATTTGTCGCACCAACTGGCGGAAATAGTTCTATGTCGATCGCACAATCTCCTCGATCAATTCAGAGTTTACGAAGCGCAAATTCAGTCTTATATTGCTCAAAATCAGATGAAATCGGCAGTAGATACTGGATTGCAAGCTTTGGGAATGCTGGGTGTTTCTTTGGAAACAGAACTTCCCGTTACAGTAGAGATATCTGCCTTAGCTAATTTGCCCGAAATCAACGATCCTTATAAAATTGCGGCTTTGAGGATTTTATGCGCGATCGCTTCTGCCGCTTATCTAGCTAGTCCAGAAATTTACCCCGCCGTTGTGTTTACAATGGCACATATTTGTAGCAAATATGGGAACTCTGCACCGGCTAGTTATGCCTATGCTTGTTGCAGTTTAATCTGTGAAGTAATCGGAGAAATTGAATTAGGCTATCAATACGGCCAACTATCTTTGCAGGTATTAGATAAATTCCCATCCCAAGAATTTCACTCGAAAGTTGTGATGGTGTACAATGCTTGCGTGAGACATTGGAAAGAACCCAGTCGATCGAGCATATCGTCTTTGGTATCAGCAGTCCAAAGCGGTTTAGAAACTGGCGATATCGAGTATGCTTGCTATTCGGCTATGTATCTTTGCATCTACAGCTTTTTTAGCGGTGAAGACTTAAGCTCTGTCGCTCAAAAATACGAGCAGTATATCGAGCTAATGCTTAATTCCAAACAAGAATATCAGACTTATTATACTAAAATCTGGCGACAACTTACATTAAACTTACAAGGATTAGCTGAGGACAATTGTCGGTTAGTTGGGGAGAGTTTTAATGAAGATGAAATGTTGCCTGTTTTGCTGGCAGCAAATAATGTCTCTTCCATCTTTGGGGTTTATTTTGCTAAATTGGTGGTGAATTATTTGTTTGGCGATCGCGATCGGGCTGTGGAAAATGCCCAGCTAGCAGAACAATATGTCGCGGGTGTCGGCTCGTTGATGATGGTTCCCCAGTACAATTTTTACCATTCCCTCGCCCTCGTGGCACTGTATCCCCATGCTGATGCGATCGCTCAAGAACAATACTTGAACCAAGTTGCAGCCAATCAGGAAAAAATGCAAACTTGGGCATTCCATGCACCGATGAATTATCACCACAAGTATGACTTAGTAGCCGCAGAAATAGCACGAGTATTGGGACACAGGCTGGAAGCAATGGATTTGTACGATCGCGCCATTGCTACGGCCAAAGAAAACCAATACCTCCAAGAAGAAGCACTAGCAGGGGAATTGGCCGCTAAATTCTACCTTGAATTAGGGAAAGATAAAATTGCCCGCGTCTATCTAACGGACGCTTACTACGCTTATGCTCGCTGGGGAACTCAAGCAAAAATTCATGATTTAGAACAAAAATATCCCCAATTACTCAGCCAGATTCTCGAACAAAAAACAAGTTTGTATGCGGGAGATACAATCGAGGAAACTAGAGTCTGCACCCTCACCTCTACTAGCAATAATATTGGCAATATGCTGGATTTGGCCACAGTTATTAAAGCTTCTCAAGCCCTATCTGGAGTAATAAACGTCGAGGAATTGCTATCAACTTTGATCCGAATTGTGACCCAAAATGCGGGAGCATCAAAAGGCTCTATCATCTTAGAAAGAGCTGGCCAATTATCGATTGTTGCTAAATGCTTAGACGAGCGCTGCTATTTGCCCAATATTCCCCTCTCTCAAAGTCAAAATCTTCCCATCACTGCCATTAACTACGTCTGGCGTACCAGAGAAACCTTGGTAATTAATGATATTGCTACTGAAAATATTTTTGCGCCCGACCCCTACATTATTCAGCACCAACCTAAATCTGTATTGTGTACTCCCATAATTAACCAAGGTAAAACTATCGGCATTTTGTACTTAGAAAATAGTCTCGCCCCAGGTGCATTTACTCCTGACAGATTGGAAGTCTTAAAAATTCTATCTTCCCAAGCAGCTATTTCGCTGGAGAATGCTCTGCTATATCAAACTCTAGAAGATAAAGTTGAAGAACGTACAGCCGAACTAGCCCAAGCGAATCAGGCAATTTCTGCCCTCAACCAACGCCTCAAAACAGAAAATCTGCGGATGAGTGCCGAACTCGATATCCTCAAACAAATGCAGCAGTTAATTCTGCCCAAACCTGCGGAATTAGCAGCAATTGCAGAGTTAGATATCGCTGGCTTTATGGAACCAGCGGATGAAGTTGGTGGCGATTACTACGACGTACTTTGTACTGAGGGGGTGGTGACGCTCTGCATTGGTGATGTCACCGGGCACGGACTAGAAAGCGGGATTTTGATGGTAATGACTCAAGCTGCTGTTCGCGCTTTGAAAGAAGTTCAACAAATAGACCCGGTTCGCTTTTTAGATACCCTCAACCGCACTATTTATAAAAATATCCAGCGGATGAACTCGGACAAAAACCTGAGCCTAGCTCTCCTCAATTACGCAGACAGTACAGTTAGTATTAGCGGTCAACACGAGGAAACTCTCGTAGTCAGAAGAGGCGGTAAAATTGAGCGTATTAACATGATGGATTTAGGATTTCCCATCGGCTTAGATGAGGATATTTCCGATTGGATTAGCCATGTTTTAGTAGACTTAGAGCCGGGGGACGGGGTAGTGCTTTATACTGACGGCATCCCGGAAGCTAGAAATATGCACAAAAAATTCTACGGTATGGAAAGACTCTGTGAAGTGCTTTCTCAAAACTGGCATTTGAGCGCCGAACAAATCAAGGAAGCCACCATCGCTGATTTGCGAAAATTTATTGGAAAACAAAAGGTTTTTGATGACATTACTTTGCTAGTATTGAAGCAACAGGGCAATATTGTGCATAATTTATGATTGACCGAAATCATCCAGGATACCCGCCACGTGATTCATTCCGAAAGCAGACTCAGAACCCAGAAATAAAAAACCTGTATCCCATGAAACTTGCCGAACGTATTTATCCGTGGGGTCGCCTCTAAAATCTAAAATCTAAAATCTAAAATCGATTGACGGTCGTCAACCCGGTTTCTACGAGGAATCTTGGATTTAGTGGTCAAGCATCGAAGCAGAAACCGGATTTCGAGTTCCGCGCCTGTAAGTTCTAATATTTTACAGCGAGCGAGTCAAACTATTTTGCGCTTCCCGATTCGGAAGTATAAATTATGAAACCACAAATAAATTTATCACCATCTAAATCTCCCGAAGAACTCCATACCCAGCTACAGGATTTGACCCAAAAACTTGAGGAAGTAGAGGATGAAAAAAATAGCTATGAAACCTTAGTAGAAATTGTCACGCAACACTCCACGGATCTGGAAAACCAGATCCGTCATAAAAACCGAGAGATGCAGACTTACATCGAGCAGGTAAAAAAAGTCATAGATGCAGCTATTGCTGTAAAAAACAATAGCTTTCAACCCCAGATATTGTCAGATGTGGCAGGGCGCAGCGATGCACTGGGAGAACTGGCACAGGTATTTTCCCATATGGTGCAAACGGTGAAAGCGCGGGAACAAGAATTAGAGAAACTTTTGCAGGCTTACGGACGTTTCGTTCCCGATGAATTTCTCCAATTTCTCGGCAAGCAGAGCATGGTTGATTTCCAGCTTGGAGATCACGTGAGCAAAGAGATGGCAATTATGTTTTCCGATATGCGTTCGTTCACCACGATGGCGGAGCAAATGACTCCTCAAGAAAACTTTGACTTCATCAATAATTATTTACAGCAAATTAGTCCCGAAATTCGCAAGCACAACGGTTTTATTGTCAAGTATATTGGAGATGGAGTCATGGCAGTTTTTCCCGATGGCGTGGATGATGCTATTCAGGCAGGAATTGTGAAGTTGGAGCAGTTGCAAAAATACAATCAAAGCCGTAAAATGAATGGGGAGATACCGCTGAAAATTGGCATTGGTATCCATGTGGGCGATACGATGGTTGGGATTATTGGAGATGCGAATCGGATGCAAGCAGATGCGATCTCAGATCATGTCAATCTCACCGCTCGTCTGGAAGGTTTGACTAAGTATTATGGCGTATCTTTATTAATTTCTGGAGATGTGGTACAACGTTTGAGTCAACCCGAAAAGTATCATATCCGTTTTTTGGATCGGGCTATTGTCAAAGGTAGACAAGAAGCCATTACAGTTTGTGAGGTGTTAGATGTTGAAGTAGAACCAGTGCGATCGCTCAAAATTCACACTTTGCCTATATTTGAGGAGGGACTCCAAGAATATGGTCAGGGAAATTTTGCTAAGGCCATAGTTTGTTTTGAACAGATAGTAGCCCTAAATCCAGATGACAAGCCCAGTCAACTTTACCTAAAACGCATCCAATCGCTGTTAGAAAAGAGTATTCCTGCTAACTGGAATGGCGTGTGGAAATTCACCAACAAGTGACCTTAATACATCAATTGGAGCGAGAAAAATTATGACATCTGGAAGGTTAAAAACAATGACACAAATCTTTGGAGAATTCATTGAAGAATTTCCTCCTGAACACGACTCCCTAGAACTTACATTTACTCCCAGTTCTCGCCCGATCAAACAGCGCTGGCGCAACAACCGGCTTTCAGCTCATTTTGTAGCCGATTATTTGTCTAGCTTTCTACCGGTGGATGAGGAGGATGCTAGCAGCGAGAAACGGATAAAAGAAAGCAAGGGAGCTGTGAGCTACGTAGCCAACGAACTGTTAGAAAATGCGATTAAATTTAATAACGATGATACCAATTACAAGGTCAGATTTGGCATACACTTTATTGGTGAAACAGAGGTGACGGCGGTAATTTTTGCCAGTAATAGTGTCACTTCAGAAGGGGCGAATAAGTTGAAGGAGTTTATTGAAGAAATTATGGCTTCCGATCCAAATGAACTTTATTTGCAGCAGCTTGAAAAGAATGCGGAATCGGAAAGTGATACCTCGGGATTGGGATTGCTGACGATGATTAATGACTATTCAGCTAAGATAGGTTGGAAATTCGAGCCCAGGCCAGATAGTGATACCATCATTGTTACGACTGTGGTTCAAATTAGGGTCTAGTTTCTAGCATTTCAATATTTACTCTCTTGTGCGATCGCAATATTTTAGTCAGGAAACCAAATCACAATGGGCATTCAAGAAATTAAAGGTGAAGATTACAGCATTCAATACGATCTAGAATCAGTCACACTCACTTTCCAAGGGGAACTCAGCCTGAGCGGCCCAGCAGAGTATGCACCAATAGCCGAATTGTTAGATGAGGTCGCCAATGAGGAACCGCCTACTATTACCTTGAACCTAAAACAATTGGAATTTGTTAACAGTTCTGGTATCAGTATGCTGTCTAAATTTGTCATTAGCGTCCGAAAAAAGAAAACGATTCAACTTTTGGTATTGGGTTCAAATGATATTCCTTGGCAACAGAAATCTCTCAGAAATTTAGAAAAGCTGTTGCCAACTTTGAAGCTCGAATTAGCGTAGGATAGGTGTAAATTTTAACTACAGTTAACACAGGCGGGACGCCCGTGCCACACACAGTTAATACAGGCGGGACGCCCGTGCCACACACAGTTAACACAGGCGGGACGCCCGTGCCACAGTTAACACAGGCGGGACGCCCGTGCCACACACAGTTAA
>NZ_JAUBOV010000067.1:0-3630 GCF_036700405.1 Microcoleus sp. T3_D1 | reverse complement strand
GCCACACACAGTTAACACAGGCGGGACGCCCGTGCCACAGTTAACACAGGCGGGACGCCCGTGCCACACACAGTTAACACAGGCGGGACGCCCGTGCTACACACAGTTAACACAGGCGGGACGCCCGTGCCACACATAGTTAACACAGGCGGGACGCCCGTGCCACAGTTAACACAGGCGGGACGCCCGTGCCACAGTTAACACAGGCGGGACGCCCGTGCTACACACAGTTAACACAGGCGGGACGCCCGTGCCACACATAGTTAAAATAGATAAATTTCGATGATTAGTAAATTGCTTAAGTTTGCTGGATCGGCAGTTCAATGATAAACTCGGTTCCCTTGCAGGGCTCTGACTCGCACCGGAGCGATCCTCGGTGATTTTCTACTAAGATTTTGTAGACAATAGACAATCCTAAACCGGTACCTTTACCGATTTCCTTGGTGGTGAAAAACTGCTCGAACATTCGCTCTTTTATCTGTGGTGTCATTCCGCTTCCCGTGTCAGCAATCCGCACTCTCACGCGATCTGGCCCAGCTAACTCTGTGCCGATCGAAATTTTTAGCGCAGCATTGGGCTGATTTTGTGCTGCCTCGTCCAAAGCATCGATCGCGTTGGTAATTAGATTCATAAATACTTGATTTAGCTGTCCTGAATAACACTCTACAGCAGGCAATTTTCCATAATTTTTTACTACTTGAATGTCGCGACGGTCTATTTGAGAATTGAGACGGTTTCGCAAAATTAACACGGTGCTGTCAATGCTGTCGTGCAAATCGCACATGGTCATGTTACTGTTATCGGTTCGCGAAAAGTTGCCCATAGATTTGACAATTTCGCGAATGCGATTGGAACCCATTTGCATGGAAGACATAACTTTAGGCAAGTCTTCAACTAGAAAATCCAGATCTATCTCTTCGATTTTAGCTGTGATTTCGGGACAGGGATTGGGATAGCATTCTTGATAGAGACGCAGCAGGTTCAGCAAATCTTGAGTATAAATTGCGGCATGGCTCAAGTTGCCGTAAATAAAACTAACTGGGTTATTAATTTCGTGGACGATACTAGCCATTAGCGCTCCCAGGGAAGACATTTTTTCGCTGTGGAGAAGTTGAGCTTGAGTTTGTTTGAGTTCGCAAAGTGCGCGATCGAGCTTGGCCGCTTGAGCTTCCGCTTTCGAGGTAGCAGCACAACTTTCTTGATAAAGTTCTACCTGTTTAAGATCGATTTCAAATTGTTCGATTTCGCTTTCTTGCTGGTATTGACTCACTACGGCATCGAAAGCTTCTAGCAAGTCGCCGCCCGCCGCTTCGACAATGTACAGCAGATGGGGATTTCCCAGCCTGAGTTCGGCATCGGGAACTTGCACCAAGGCTTTAATTCGATCGATATATGCGCGCACTTGTTTGTCTAAATACAGTGGCGGCTCAAAATACATTGCCTTGACGGTGGCTGAAGGGGGACTCAATAAGTTGATGCTGCTGTTAGTATTAATTAAGTCGCGGTGCGATTTTTCCATAAGCTCGATCGCCTCTAACAAATTCCCGCGCAGTTTTGCTCTTTCTGCCGCATTCGAGGAGCAAACTAACCTCATGCAAAAAAAAGCCGTTCGTTGGGAAAGCATTCGCTGGCGGCCGCTGATATTAATCACCGCAGCACTAATTTTTCTGGCTGTCGTAATTTCTTCCAGATTAAAGTAGTTTTTCACTGCCGCCATTGGTAATGCCCCCGACTCGCCTAAATGTCTGTAGCTCCTGCTGATACAAGATTTAAGAGCCATAAAAAGTTTTTGTACAAGACACTCACCAATATATTCTGTATTTCGTAGTAAAGTAGTATACTAAAACACAATTATTTTACCGTTGTGACCTATCACAATTTTCAGGATTCCGCTTGTTGCACCGTTTTTCTTAACTATTCAAAAATTTACTAATAAACTTGGCCATGATGGGAGCTTGAGTTTGCGGCAACCCGTGAGTGGCATGGGGAATAATTGCTAACTCTGCCCCCGGTATCTCGCCCGCGTAGGTTTCACAGTGCCATAGAGGAATTGTTTCGTCACTCTCTGCTGCGATAACTAAGGTAGGAATTTGCAATTTGTGAATTTCTTTTTCTACTGTATCAACTGCATCTTCTGGCCGCATCCGACTCATTAAAAAAGACCTTGCTACTGGTTGAGACATTAACTCCCTGCGCCACCCGGAAATTTGCTGCAATTGCTCACTTTTTCCCGCTAAACTAGCAAAAGGTTTTGCCAACTGCAAGGCCCAATCAACGGCTGGGGTTTCCCACAGCAGCGGCCGCAAAGCATCGTATTGACCACAAAAACTGTCGTCCCGAATTCCGGCCGGTGCTGCTAACACTAAACTGCTAACAGAATTAGGATATTTTAGGGAATATGCAGATGCTACCCAACCGCCAAAAGAATGTCCGATGATGCAGCATGGTTCGATATTTAGTTGTTCTACAACTTGCCGCACAAAAGCAACTTCTACAGCTACGTCGTAGCGGATTTCTGGTTTGCTGGATTCTCCAAAACCTAACATATCTAAACTGATGCACCGAAACTGAGATTGCAATAACTCAATTAAGGGCAGCCAGCAAGTCTTTTCTCCGAAGAAACCGTGCAGCATCAATAAGGGTCTGCCGCACCCGATGTCGAGGTAGGCTGCTGTTTGGCTGCTGCTATTGACAAATGTACTTAATGTGTGCTTTTGTCCTACAAGTGCTTGAGACTGCATGGCGATCGACTCCTGATAGGTAAGAGACATTTGTAAAGGATTGTAACAAAACAGCAGTCCAAAGGTTAAACTTCATTACGGAGTACACAGTTAGAAATAGACCATGATATTGTCTATGATTATTAGAAAAAACTACAAACCCAAAGCAGGAGAACACTTTGAACTCTACTTTAAAACAGTACCCGGCTTGCTCTCTTCGCGAAGATGTCAGTGAGTACGTAGCACACCTACAGCTTCACATGACTTTACAAGCTCGCAACCTGCTCCCTACCATTACCACCGCTAAGGATAGTCGCGAACAACTGTTGCAGCAGACTCAGGCTCATTTTGAGAAACGTGTTTCTCGACAAGCTATTTAAACAAATTTTTCTGGGTCATTAAGATCGCCCGCAGTCGATCGAACTTTCCCACATTTCAGCATCCCAGAAACCCGGTAGCCTCAAAAATACCGGGTTTCTTTTCGGCTAATTATGCAGGGGGCCCGGTTTTGGGTAATATGCGTTGGGTGTGCTTTAAATTTAATGTCTATGCGAATTTCGATTATTGCATTTTTGACTTTGGCGGCGCTGGCTGGCGGCGAATTGGCGGCGCGGGCGATCGATCCGAGTGCCGCACCGACTGAGACGGAGTTTAGAGAGGGAACCGCAGAAATTGACAGGCGAGACGCCTGTCCCACAAAGGCACAGAGGGAGGAGGATGAGGTTAGTCTCACATCTGGCACCATTCTCCAGAACGGGCAAGATGCCCGTTCCACAAGAGATGAATTGTTTTGTGGAACAGGCATCTTGCCTGTTCATAAAAAGCTGATTGAAAATGGTGCAACCTCTCTCAAGAACGGTGCAGCATCTGTCAACAACGGGCAAGATGCCCGTTCCACAAGAGATGAATT
>NZ_JAUBOV010000182.1:0-2478 GCF_036700405.1 Microcoleus sp. T3_D1 | reverse complement strand
GTGCGACCCGTTTCCGCGAAAACGGAAAGCCTAGCGGCTTAAAGTGTAGGCGGAGCAAGGAATCAGCCTTTCGTATGGGCTGAAATGAACCTTGACAACTTAACGACCTTGAGGGTGTAAGTCCCTCCCCACAGGTGCAGTGGTGAAAGCATTACCCCTATTTCTAGGCGTAGCAACCCTAGAGGTAAAGCGGGGTAAAAAAGGAGGTAACTCGGCAACCTAACTGAGAATCCCTTCGAGCAGGAATCCATGAGCAGCGCAAGCGAAGATGTGTCTAAACCATCGTTAGGTATAACCAGTGAAATAGGTTGATTACACTGGGAGTCCCAAAAGGGCAAGGATAGGGAGTTGGCGGGTTTCGAGCCGACCAACAGAAGCACTTCCCACAAACCCGGTGGATAGCATCGCTCTAAAGATTCAATCAATGGTCGTTAGGAACGGGATAACCCCCATACATCTCTCAGGAAGGTCGATGCCTGAGTAGGTAGCTAGCCAGATGATGTACGGGGGCAGGATTGAATCAAAAGCCAATGCCTCGCTGTAATGGCGAGGATACGCTGACAGATTCACGATTGTTTGGAAATGAATAGGAACAAGTAGCAATGAATACGTCTAATACTGAGTCAATAAAGACAGAAGTGGAATGGAAGGATATCAACTGGAAAAAAATACAGAGGATAGTCTTTAAGTTGCAAAAGCGCATATTCAAAGCCTCTCAACGTGGGGATGTCAAAGCAGTCCGTAGGCTTCAAAAGACTTTGATGAGGTCTTGGTCGGCTAAGGCACTAGCCGTTCGCCGGGTAACTCAGGATAACCGGGGCAAGAAGACGGCTGGAATAGATGGGATTAAGAGTTTAATCCCCAAACAAAGGCTAGAACTTGTACGCCAACTGAGGTTAAACCAAAAGGCTAAACCTGTCAGGAGAGTCTGGATTGACAAACCTGGTAGAGACGAAAAACGCCCGTTAGGGATACCCACAATGAACGACAGAGCATCCCAAGCTCTGGTAAAAGCAGCCTTAGAGCCGGAATGGGAAGCAAAATTCGAGCCAAACAGCTACGGATTCCGACCAGGGCGGTCATGCCACGACGCAATCGAAGCAATATATGGAGCAATCAAGCAGAAGCCGAAATACGTGCTAGATGCCGACATTGCCAAATGCTTCGACCGAATAAACCACGAAGCGCTGCTAGAAAAATTAAATACATTCCCCACCATCCGCCGTCAAATTCGGGCATGGTTGAAAGCGGGAGTGATTGACTGGAGCGAATACGCTAATCGCAATAAAAAGAAAGGGTTCAGTCAATCATCTGAGGGAACGCCGCAAGGCGGGGTTATATCGCCCTTGCTAGCAAACATCGCCCTCCACGGCTTAGAAAATCGGCTACTCCAATACGTTGAAACCGTAGATATGAAAAATAACTACGGCAGACAACAGAGCAAACGCTCTAAGCGAATGACCCTAACAGTAGTTCGCTATGCTGATGACTTTGTAATTCTACACAAAGATAAAGCCGTCGTCCAAAGATGTATGCAGATAACAGCAGAATGGCTCAGTGGCATTGGCTTGGAATTAAAACCCGAAAAAACCAGACTCTCACACACTCTAGTTGAAGAAGGAGGCAACATAGGGTTCGACTTCCTCGGATTTAATGTTAGACAGTTCGAGGTAGGGGAGTATGCGTCTAAGCAAGGATTTAAAACCATCATCACGCCATCCAAGGAAAAGCTGAAAGTCCATCTATCTAAAGTAGGCGACCTAATCGATAAGCATAAAGGTTCATCGCGAGATGCCTTAATTGCAACACTAAACCCCGTGATAAGGGGCTGGTCGAACTATTACAAAACGGTTTGCAGCAAAGATATATTCCAACTTGCAGACCACATCATCTATCAGCAAATACGAGGATGGGCAATTTACCGTCATGAAAGCGCCGACAAGACTTGGACAACCAAGGGAAATAACAATTGGGTATTCGCCACTAAAAACGGCAAGCATTGTCTAGCCAAGCATGGCGATACTCCAATAACCAGACACACAAAGGTGAAGGGTGAAAGAAGCCCTTATGACGGAGATTGGGTCTACTGGAGCAAGCGAAAAGGGGAATACCCTGAAACTCCCAAACAATTATCTGAGCTTATTAAAAAGCAAGATGGGAAGTGTTCGCACTGCGGTCTGTACTTCACGTCAGATTGTCTAATCGAAGTACATCACATAGATAGAAACAGAACCAACAACAAGAAGACAAATCTGACAGCAGTACATAGACATTGCCACGACATTACTCACGCCAAGTGGGAACCTTTCATAGTGGGAGATGAGAAGTGATGAATCTTATTTCTAGCCCCCTAACCCTTAAGGGGAAAGAGGTACGCATGACAAGCGCCAAACAGTCGAGGAGCCGGATGATGGGAAACTATCACGTCCGGTTTTGCATGGGAGTTCGGGGTAGCGATACCCCGTTCGACCCTACCAA
>NZ_JAUBOV010000181.1:0-2485 GCF_036700405.1 Microcoleus sp. T3_D1 | reverse complement strand
TATTAAACTCAGCGAGACTGTCACCAGTCTCGCTGGTCTTCAAAACCGTGCATGAGACTTTCACCTCACACGGCTCCTCAATGATTTGGCGCTTGTTACGCATACCTCATTACCCATTTACCATCGACTTTTTCAAGTTTTCTGGCGGGCTTAGGCTTGGCACTATTGCAGCCAGATTGGTTGCCGAGACTGCCATCGATAGCAGTCTTTGTGTCGTGGCAATGTCTGTGAATGAGTTGCCAATTATCGTAAGAATCTTTTCCACCTTGCGATTTAGGGATTCTGTGGTCAACTTCCATCACATCGTCTTCACGGAAAAACAAACCACAGTGGGTACACTTTCCTTTTTGCTTTTTCAGGAGTTTTGATACCCTACTTGGCATTTCTGGGTTGTTACCCATTCTTGTACTCCAGTAAACCAGGTTTCCGTTGTAGGTCGACGATTCGCCTTTAACTTTTATATGTCGCACTATTGGAGTGTCAGCATGATTAAGTAACCGAAGTGGTTTTAAACCTTCCTTCCTGGTTGCGAATACCCAGTTATCTCCGCCTATAGGTTGCCAATATTTCTTTGACACCCATTCCCCATTCTTTTTGGGGTGGCGGCGTTTTGCCCAAGCTCTTAACTTTTGGTACGTGAGGTCATCGATATCTGAGTAAGCTACCTTACTTACTACAGTCGCATAGTAGTTAGCCCATCCCCTAATAATAGGGTTTAAATGGCTGATTAACGCCGCTTGCGGTGCTGCCTTATGAGCTTCGATAACCAATGCGATTTGTTCGTAATGTACCTTTTGCTTCTGCTTGCTTGGGGTGATGATTGTTTTAAAACCCTGTTTCGAGTGATACTTTCCTGTTGGAAACTGTTGTATTGTGAAACCAAGAAAATCAAATCCCGGTTCCTCTTGCTCATACCGTACTAGGGTGTGGGCAAGTCTCGTTTTACTGGGTTTTAGTTCCAGACCCATGCCATGTAACCATTCAGAGATAATCTCTTTACATCTTTGAACAACGGTTATATCTTCGTGAATGATCACGAAGTCATCGGCATAACGAATCAGACTGAGACTCCTGTAATTGTCGAGTCTATTCTTTCCTCTTTTGGTAGGCAGGGTTTCTGCATACTGTTTGATTCGTTCTTCCATACCGTGTAGGGCGATATTTGCCAATAACGGAGAAATGACCCCGCCCTGTGGCGTACCCTCGGATGTTGGGAATAACTGCTCTCCATCCATCACTCCCGCTTTTAACCAGGCTCGAACTTGTCGGCGAATGGTAGGGAATGTATTTAATTTTCTCAGCAGTGCTTCCTGGTCGATGCGGTCGAAACATTTGGAAATATCGGCATCAAGCACGAATTTCGGCTTTTTCCGGGTTGAGTTAAAAATTGCTTCCACCGCATCTTGGCATGAGCGTCCAGGTCTGAACCCGTATGAGTTAGGTTCAAATCGCGCTTCCCATTCTGGTTCTAGTGCCAGTTTGACCAGCGCTTGCAAGGCTCGGTCTTTTATTGTAGGTATACCTAGAGGTCGTTTCTCTTCCGTTCCTGGCTTGGGAATCCATACTCGCCTAGTCGGACTAACCTTAGACCCCAGTTTTAAATTATTTACTAACTTCAAACGTGCTGCTGGGGACAAGGATTTCACCCCGTCCACTCCTGCCGTTTTCTTGCCAGTATTATCCTGGGTTACTCTACGAACCGATAATACCTTTGCTGACCAAGACTTCATCAGCGTCTTTTGGAGTCTGCGTATTGCTTTCACATCACCACGTTGAGAGGCTTGAAAAATTCTCTTTTGGAGCTTATAAACCTTACGTTCTAGCTTTCGCCAGTTCACTTGGTTCCATTCCACCGTAGTCTTTAAACTCGTTTTAGACATTTTTACTCACTACTTAAGACTTTTTCTTCCAAATCACCGTGAGTCCGTCTGCATATCCTGGGCATTACCCCAGACTTTCGCTTCTGACCCAATCTTTCCTACTCGCTGCATACGGTTAGCACCTACTACAGGGATTCGACCACCTGAGAGCAGACGAGAGGTTATCTCGTTCCGAATGACCATACTATGTACCTTTAGAGTGATACTATTCGCCGGGTTTATTGGAAGTGCTTATTGGTCAAGAGTCAACTTGCCAACTCCTTTATCCTGTGCCATTTTGGCTCCAGCGTATAAGCCTTATTCCGCTGGTTTTTAGTCACGACGATTCAAACGTATCTTCAAGCTGTTGCTTTACTCATGGGTACTTTGCTCGGTGAATACCAGATTAGGCTTCTAGTCTTATCACCTTTCATCCCCGCTTCAGGCTTTGATGGCTAGTCGCAAACCTGGGGGAAGTGCTGTCACCGCTGCACCTGCGGGGTAAGATTTGAGTGTTCTAGGGTACTGACTCTCACCTACATAGTCATTCAGTTGTCAAGGTTCTACACCTTGCGGCTAATCCCCCTAAACCCTGTTGGATTTTGTTTCTAGCCAACGATTCGCAC
>NZ_JAUBOV010000180.1:0-2495 GCF_036700405.1 Microcoleus sp. T3_D1 | reverse complement strand
TGGGTGCGATTCGTTTCCTCGAAAAATGGAGATATAAAACTCAAAGTGTACGAGGAGTAAGGGTTCAACCTCTCGTCTTGGTTGAAATAAAACCCTTAACAACTTAATGATCATGAGGGTGTAAGTCCCTCTCCATAAGCGCAATGGTTAAAGCGCTTCCCCCATGCTGAACAATTAGCAACTGTCAGGATGAAGCGGGGAAGTCAAATAGGGGTAAAACAGTAGCCTAAACTGTCATCCCACCTTAGCAGGAATCCATGAGTAACGCAAGTGAAGATGCACCTGAACCATCGTTAATGTTAACCAGTGAAATAAGGCTGATACACTGGGAGTCCCAAAAGGGCAAAGGTAGGGAATTGGCAACTCCAGCCGTGACCAATAAGCGCTTCCCTTAACCTCGGTGGACAGCATCACTCTAAAGATTCAACCAATGGTCATTAGGAACGAAGTAACTCTTATACATCTCTCAGAAAAAAAGGTCGATACCTGAGTAGGTAGCTAGCTAAATGATGTATTAGAAAAGGATTGAATCAGAAGCCAATGCCTCACTTAACAGTGAGGATACGCTGACAGATTCACGATTGTTTGGAGGGAAGAGGAACAAGTAGTAGTAAATATGTCTAATACAGAGTCAGAATTGGCGACTGTGGAATGGAAAGATATTCCTTGGCGTAAAGTCGAGCGAAGAGTTTTTAAGCTACAAAAGCGCATATTCCAAGCCTCTCAACGTGGAGATGTTCGAGCAGTTCGCAAGCTTCAGAAGACCTTGATTAATTCTTGGTCGGCTAAGGTATTAGCCGTGCGTCGGGTAACTCAGGATAACCAGGGCAAGAAAACCGCTGGAATAGATGGGGTTAAGAGTTTAACTCCTAATCAAAGGCTGGAACTTGTTAACCGACTGAGGTTAAACCAAAAGGCAAAACCAACTAGAAGGGTTTGGATTCCTAAGCCTGGAAGGGAGGAAAAACGCCCGTTAGGAATACCCATAATGCACGATAGAGCAACCCAAGCTCTAGTAAAAGCTGCCTTAGAGCCAGAATGGGAGGCAAGATTCGAGCCTAATAGCTACGGATTCCGACTCGGAAGGTCATGTCACGACGCAATCGGAGCAATCTTCAATGCGATTAGGTACAAGCCAAAATACGTGCTAGATGCCGACATCGCCCAATGCTTCGACCGAATTAGCCACGACGCACTTCTCAGAAAACTAAATACATCCCCCACCATTCGTCGCCAAATACGGGCATGGTTAAAAGCAGGGGTAATTGACTGGAGCAATTATGCCAATAAGCAAAAAGCTTACAGTCCTACTGAGGAAGGCACACCTCAAGGAGGAGTGATTAGTCCACTCCTAGCCAATATCGCGTTACATGGCATGGAAAATAGGATAAAGCAATATGCGGCTACCTTGCCCTGTAGACCAGGATATGGGAAAAAGGTAAACCAAATGAGCCTCAGCCTCATACGCTATGCCGACGATTTCGTGATTATACACGAAGACCTTGCCATAGTCCAAAGGTGCCAGGAAATAATAGCAGAGTGGCTAAGTGACATTGGCTTGGAACTTAAACCTAGTAAAACAAGAATATCCCACACACTGACTGAATACTCAGGAAATATTGGGTTTGACTTTCTTGGGTTCAATATTAGACAACACCCAGTAGGTAAATACCAAACTGGTAAATCCACCAACAAGGAACCACTAGGATTTAAGACCATAATCACCCCCTCAAAGAAAAGCGTGAAGGGACACTGTAAGAAAATAGCAACCATCATAAAAGAGCATAGTGCAGCCCCACAAGCAGCATTGATAGCCAGACTCAACCCACTTATCAGGGGTTGGTGCAATTATTTCTCCACAGTCGCAAGTCAAGAAACGTTTGACAAGCTAAGTCACATCACCTTCAAGCAGCTTTGGGCATGGGCAAAACGTCGATGCAAAAAGGAAAGCAACGCCCAAAAATACTGGAGAGAAATCGAAGGAAGAAAATGGACGTTTGCCACACCTGATGGGCTAAAACTAGCTGAACACCCAGATACACAAATAAAAAGACACACAAAGGTGAAAGGCAGTCAAAGTCCCTACGACGGAGATTGGGTATACTGGAGTCAAAGATTAAGGAACTATCCTGAAATCCCAAAAACACTATCCGAACTGTTGAATAAACAAAAAGGTAGATGTTTGCACTGCGGTTTGTATTTCACGTCAGATAGCCTTGTGGAAATTCACCATTTGGACAAAAATCGCAAAAATAACAAGCGCACAAATCTGATGGCTATACACAAACACTGCCACGATATCTTACACGCCATGTGGGAACCTAAAGAATGGGAAATAAGAAGTGATGACTTCTATGAACTCATCCCCTAACCCAAACCTGGGCAAAGAGGTACACATGACAAGTGCCAAGCAATTGAGGAGCCGTGTGCGGGGAAACTCGCAAGCACGGTTTTGTAGGAGAGGGTGGGAAGGCGACTTCCCACTCGACTTCAAC
>NZ_JAUBOV010000066.1:0-44278 GCF_036700405.1 Microcoleus sp. T3_D1 | reverse complement strand
GCCCGTCCAAAAAGGACGGGCGGGACGCCCATCCCACAATAATAATTAAAATTGTAAGTTATTTAATTCGCGATCCTAAGTAAGGCAATGTACTTAAGGCACCCAGTAGCGGAGCGATTTCAGTAAACGTAAATCTGACTTTATCAACCATAATTTACTGCTTTTTCATCTAATCAAGCCTTTGCTAAAACAGCAGCAGCTTCAAAACAGTTGTAGGAGTTTGTGCTAGATAGTTTGCTTTAATTTTCTAGGAAAATTATGTCTGATTATTGGAGTAATTTCGATTGGATAAAATGCAGTAGTAAAAGTTTGTCAGCGTGAGGCAAATGCTTCAGGTGTGGTAGAAGTTCAGCAAGCTGCATAAAAATTTCCCAAGGTTGGTTGTAGAGTAGAGGAATCGGCGGTTGAAACCGCGTCTAGACAAACGATGTCCCTCTCTAAGAGACTAAAGAATAAAGGGTAAAAATTTGGGAAGAAGGACTAAAGTCCTGACTGCGAACCTTTTGAACGTTCGGACATCTGCCGCATTCCCAAAGCCAAGACACTCAAAAACAACAGCCCGATCGCCCCAGCTAGCGGATTGCCGTTAACTCCTGTCACCCAGTCGGGTACAGAACCCGAATATCGCACTAACTGCCCGATGTTAATCATGTAATATCCCCAGACTAAACCTGCATGAAGCCCGATCGACAAACCGAGGCGATTTTGGCGCGATCTTTTTCCCCAAACCAGAATCAAACCCAGCAACAACAACCCCGGAAACTGCGGCCAACTCTGCAGCATGGCCGCGACAGGTTTGATAAAATGAGATAGGGCAAACACCAGGCTATTCGCCCACAGAGATATTTTATAATTGTAATCCCGCTGCAACTCCTCCAGCAACCAACCACGGAATACCAACTCCTCCGCAAAACCGACTCCAAGGGCGCTTAACAGCCCTTCGGCGATGATTCTCGGCAAATTATCAGAATTTTGCCACGCGACTAAGCCGAACAGTCCTTGCACCGCAAATAAGCTGAAAGTGAGCAAAAGCCCGATCGCCAATCCGATTAAAAGCTCAAAACCGTTTTTTCGCGTATTGATTAAACCGTAACTTTTGAGTAATTGGGTTTGTCCGTAAACCTGTTTTCCCCAGCGCGGCACTAGGAACAGAAACTCAGTAAACAACAATCCCATTGTCAGAATAGTTGCTAGGTTACTATCTTTAACCAAGAGATAAATTGGTGCTGCTAGCGGCAGCCAAATTGCTAGCAAGATTAATAGGAAAATTATCACACGTAAAGGAAATGGATAACTGGCTATTATTTGGAGGCGGTTAATCATTGTTGTAAATGAGTGGAAATTGGGTAAATCGGCTTATTGGTCGGTCGCACTGTCCGACAGGGGTTAAAAACCCCTGTCTCATAGCGAAAGTCCTCTCAAAGAGGACTGAAATTTATCACAATCTAATTTAGGTTGGCAGTCGGTTTTAACTCACATCTTGCACCATTCTCAATTACTTGTTTAGGAACAGGCAAGATGCCTGTTCCACAAAGAATAGATTTTCTTGTGGAACGGGCATCTTGCCCGTTCTTGACAATGGTGCAAGATATCAGTTTTAACCGACTTTTGCTATAAGACGGGGATTTAAATCCCCGGCGGACTTGCGGGTGAATGCGAGAACTTTTGGCTGAGTCAGGCTTGAGTAAATCCGAGAGTTAGAATTTGGTAAATCCGAGAGTCAGGCTTGAGTAAATCCGAGAGTTAGAGTTGGATAAATCCGAGAGAATGTACAAAGCAGACAGAGAAAGCTAGAATAGCATTGTATTGGCTGAAACTTTAAACAAAACAGAACTATAAAATAAGGGAACAATGACTGAAGCCTCGGATTTTTCAAATGTCGATCGCGAATTAGATGACACAATTTTAAGCTTCGCAGACATTCAGGCAGAACTCAACCTGCGCCACGCTAAAGATGCTCTGCGAGATATAGTAGAAAATCTCGACTTGACAGTTCAAGAGCGAACTGGACTGGAACCGGAAATTGGCGGGTTGGAGAAAATGCTCGACAAGCTAGAGCGCGCTTGCGTGCAAATAGCTGTGTTTGGGATGGTGGGAAGGGGAAAATCTTCGGTTTTGAACGCGCTGCTAGGTCAAAATGTCTTTGAAACTGGCCCGACTCACGGGGTGACTCGCACCACGACTATTGGCCAGTGGGATGTCGGAGAGGGAATTGATGAGAATTTGCCCGATAGACTTTCCCCAGTTATTTACCGTTTGTCGCAAGTTGAATTAATCGACACTCCGGGAATAGATGAAGTTGACGGCGAAACTCGCGAACTTTTAGCCCGCCGCGTTGCTCAACAAGCAGATTTGATTTTGTTTGTGGTGGCTGGCGACATTACAAAGGTGGAATACGCAGCACTTTCGCAGTTGCGGGAAGCCGGAAAACCGATGTTATTAGTGTTTAATAAAATTGACCAGTATCCTGATGCAGACAGGCTGGCAATTTATCATAAAATTCGAGACGAGCGCGTCAGAGAATTGTTGTCTCCCGATGAAATTGTGATGGCGGCGGCTTCGCCTTTGACGGCGAGGGCGGTGCGCCGTCCCGACGGCAGTATGGGCGTGCAAATGACTCGCAGTTTGCCACAAGTGCAAGATTTAAAATTAAAGATTTTGGAGATTTTAGACCGGGAAGGCAAATCTTTGGTCGCGCTGAATACGATGCTCTGTGCGGGGGATATTAACGAGCAGTTGGTGCAGCGAAAAATGGAGATTCGAGATGACGCGGCTAATCGAATTATCTGGAACGGGGTAATGACTAAAGCTGTGGCGATCGCACTTAATCCAATTACTGTAGTTGATATTCTTAGCGGTGCGGTAATTGATGTGGTGATGATATTAACTTTATCTAAAGTTTACGGCATTGCGATGACGGAAGCGGGCGCGGTGGAATTGCTGCAAAAGATTGCGATTAGTATGGGGGGAATTACGGCGGGCGAATTGTTGGCTAATTTTGGTTTGAGTTCTTTGAAAGGATTGTTGGGTTTGGCGACGCCGGCGACGGGGGGTTTGGCTTTAGGGCCTTATTTGTCTGTGGCGGTGACGCAAGCTGCGATCGCGGGGGTTTCTTCCTACGGTATCGGTCAAGTTACTAAGGCTTATTTGGCTAATGGTGCTTCTTGGGGAGATGATGGGCCAAAGGCTGTGGTGAGCAAGATTTTGTCTTCTTTGGATGAGGATTCTATTTTAAATCGGATTAAGGAGGAGCTGCGGGCTAAGTTGGATTTGGCAAGTGTGGAAAAACAGAAAATTCAGTGATAAGAAGGAAGGCACGACACGGATTTTGACACGGATACACGGATTAATTATCGACAGTGAGTAGTTATTTGTTATTTGTGAGGAACTACCAATAACCAATGCCCGATGTCCAATGCCCGATGCCCAATGCCCGATGTCCAATGCCCGATGTCCAATGCCCAATTTCTAATATTATGTTATTAACCATCTCTACAACTCGCGTACCTGCTACAGATTTAGGTTATTTGCTGCACAAACATCCCGATCGCCATCAATCCTTTCCGATGACTTTCGGGCAAGCCAGCGTGTTTTATCCAGAGGCAAATGCAGAAAGGTGCACGGCAGCTTTACTCTTAGATGTCGATCCGGTTGCTTTGGTGCGGGGCAAGTCGAAATCGGGCGATCGCCCTCTCGAACAATACGTGAACGATCGCCCCTACGTTGCCTCTTCGTTTCTGTCTGTCGCCCTCGCCAAAGTCTTTAGTACAGCTCTATCCGGTCGCTGCAAAGACCGCCCAGAACTCGCAGAAACAGCTATTCCTTTGACAGTTAATCTGGCGGTTTTGCCCTGTCGCGGTGGCGAGAAATTCCTGCGGCAAATGTTTGAGCCGCTGGGCTATCAAGTCGCAGCAAAACCCCTGATTCTTGACGAGCAATTTCCCGACTGGGGCGCGAGTCCTTACTTTTCTGTGGAACTGCAAAATACAGTTCGTTTGGCGGATTTGTTAAGCCATCTTTACGTGCTAATTCCCGTCTTGGATGACGACAAACATTATTGGGTGGGCGATGATGAAATCGAGAAGTTATTGCATCACGGCGAAGGTTGGTTGAACGCGCATCCCGCCCGCGAACAAATTGCCAACCGCTATCTGAAACGCCAGCGCCGTCTGACGCGAATTGCTGTGGCACAGTTAGCAGAAGAAGATAATATTGACCCTGAGTATCTCGAAGTTTCTCATCAGCAAGAAGAGGAAGTTTTAGAACAGCGAATTAGCTTGAATCAAGAGCGTTTGGAAGCTGTGACGGAGGTTTTAAAGCAAAGTGGTGCTAAGCGAGTGGTAGATTTGGGCTGCGGTGAGGGAAAACTGCTGAAATTGCTTTTGAAAGAAAGCTCGATCGAACAAATTACAGGCGTCGATGTGTCCTTTCGGGCTTTGGAAATTGCCAGGGAACGTTTGCAAATCGATCGATTGTCTCTCGCACAGCAATCTCGCATTCAACTAATTCAAAGTTCGCTGATTTATCGGGACAGCCGCTTGAGTGGTTTTGATGCGGCGGCGGTAATTGAAGTGATCGAACATCTGGATTTAGAACGGTTAGCTGCTTTTGAGCGGGTTTTGTTTGAATTTATCCGACCCAAAAGTGCGATCGTCACAACTCCAAATATTGAATATAATGTTAGGTTTGAAAACTTGCCTGCGGGCAAATTTCGCCACCGGGATCACCGCTTTGAATGGACAAGGGCCGAATTTCAAACTTGGGCGAATGGGGTTGCGGAACGGTTCGGCTGTGGGGTAGAGTTTCGTTGTGTGGGAACCGAAGATTTAGAAGTAGGTTCGCCTACGCAAATGGCAATATTTACCATTCCTGCAGCCCTAAAACCGCGTGCCGGCTGGGAGGAAGCGTTTGCAAAAATGGCAGAGCAAAATGATGATGTCCTGCTTGATGAATAATATTATTAAACTATGAAAATCACGATTCCAGAACTATCCCTAGTCGTTCTCATCGGTGCATCCGGTTCCGGCAAATCCACCTTTGCGCGGCAGCATTTCCTACCTACAGAAATCATTTCATCGGATTACTGCCGCGGTCTGGTTTCCGACGACGAAAACAATCAAGCGGCCACCGCTGATGCTTTTGAAGTATTGCATTTAATCGCTGCTAAACGTCTGGCCGCAGGTAAGCTAACTGTGATTGATGCCACCAACCTTCAGCCGGAAAGCCGCAAACCTTTGTTGGAATTAGCCCAAAAATATCATTGCTTTTTGGTTGCTATTGTGCTAGATTTACCAGAAAAATTGTGTGGCGATCGCAACCAACAGCGTCCCGATCGCAATTTCGGAAATCATGTAATTCGCCGCCACATTCAGAATTTAAAGCGATCGCTCAAATCTCTAGATAGGGAAGGATTTCGGTACGTTTACGTCCTCCGTTCCCCAGAGGAAATAGAGGCGGTGGAAGTCGAGAGACAACCTTTGTGGAACAATCGCAAAGGCGACTGCGGCCCTTTTGACATCATCGGCGACGTTCACGGATGCTGCGACGAATTGGAACAATTGCTGCAACAGTTGGGCTATCAAATTATCGAAAAATCCAGCGAATCCGATTTGGGGAATTTTCCCACCTACGCGCACCCGGAGGGCCGTAAAGCCGTGTTTTTGGGCGATTTGGTCGATCGGGGCCCGCGCATTCTCGACACCCTCAAACTTGTGCGAAACATGGTACTCGCAGAAACAGCTTTGTGCGTACCTGGAAATCACGACATCAAACTGCTGCGAAAACTCAACGGCAAAAATGTCAAAATTAACCACGGACTAGAACAAACCTTAGCAGAAATTGCCGCTTTACCGGATGAATTGCGCGAATCAGCAGTACGAGAAATTCGCCAATTTTTAGATAGTTTGATTGGGCATTACGTCCTCGATGGCGGAAAATTAGTCGTCGCCCACGCGGGGATGAAAGCTGAATTTCAGGGACGCGCATCGCGCCGCATTCGAGATTTCGCCTTGTACGGAGAAACAACTGGCGAAATCGATGAATTCGGCTTGCCCGTCCGCTACAATTGGGCCGCCGAATATCGAGGTCAGGCAGCGGTTGTTTACGGACACACCCCCGTTCCCGAAACAGAATGGTTCAACAATACTGTTGATATTGACACCGGCTGCGTTTTCGGTGGCAAACTAACAGCTTTGCGGTATCCCGAAAGAGAATTTGTCAGGGTTTCTGCTGCTAGAATTTACTGCGAACCTGCCAAACCCATCCTCTTTCAAGACAGCCCAACTCCACTTAACAATAGAGACATTAATTCACCCGTTATCAATACCGCTTTGGCAGCAGTGAATATCACCGCCCAACAGCAGTTTGATGACGTACTGGACATTAGCGACGTACTCGGAAAACGCATTATTTCAACTCGCCTGCAAAGTAACATTACGATTAAAGAAGAAAATGCGATCGCAGCCCTAGAAGTAATGAGTCGGTTTGCCGCCAATCCCAAATGGCTGATTTATTTGCCGCCCACAATGTCTCCCGCTGCTACCTCCAAAGAACCAGGACTTTTAGAACATCCAGCCGAAGCATTTAGCTACTACCAACAGCAGGGCATATCGACAGTTGTGTGCGAAGAAAAGCACATGGGTTCCCGTGCAGTTGTTATTGTTTGCCGCGACGCACCGGCAGCTTTACGCCGCTTTGGCATTCTCAGCGAGAGTATTGGCATTTGCTACACCCGCACGGGACGGCATTTTTTCGATAATTCTACCTTAGAAAGAGAATTTTTAGCGCGGGTAGATGTCGCTCTCACTGCGAGCAATTTTTGGGAGAAATTTCAAACCGATTGGGTGTGTTTGGACTGCGAATTAATGCCTTGGTCAGCCAAAGCTCAAGGTTTATTGAAAGAGCAATACGCCGCCGTGGGAACAGCATCTCGTCACGGGTTTGCGGAGGCGATTAAGAACTTAGAACAGGCAAAGCAGCGGGGAGTTGAAATTAATTCTTTGCTAACCAGCTACCAAGAGCGAGCCGAACTAGCCGATCGCTATGTTAATGCCTATCAGCGCTACTGCTGGCCAGTTAAATCGCTCTCAGACCTCAAATTAGCACCTTTCCACATCTTGGCAACCGAGGGAACTGTTCACACTGACAAAAATCACTGTTGGCACATGGAACAGATTTCACAAATTTGTAAATCTGACCCGGAATTCCTGTTAGCTACTGAATACAAAATAGTTGAAATTGCCGATTTTGACAGCAGATATGCAGGGATTCAATGGTGGGAAAAACTGACGGCGGCGGGAGGCGAAGGAATGGTTGTTAAACCAATGGATTTTATTGTTAAAAATAGCAAAGGACTCGTACAGCCTGCGGTGAAATGTCGCGGTAAAGAGTATTTGCGAATTATTTACGGTCTGGAATATTCTTTGCCGGAACATTTAGAAAAATTGCGATCGCGCGGACTTTCCGGCAAGCGTTCTTTGGCGTTGCGAGAGTTTGCTCTCGGTGTAGAAGCATTGGAGAGATTTGTTGCGGGTGCTCCTTTGAGACAAGTTCACGAGTGCGTTTTCGGAGTTTTAGCGATGGAGAGCGAACCTGTCGATCCCAGGCTGTAATCGGAAGGTAGAAATCAGGCAAAAATCTCGATTTGACAGTAATATGGCAGGGGTTTAAACCCCTGCCTCAAAGCTAAGTTTGCCTGAAGATAGTTTAACAAATTATTAGGAAAACAACCAATTACCAATTACCAATTATTACTGTAAGCTAATACGCATTTAAATTGCATGGGAAAATAAATTTTCCTTCTTGTGGGGTGGGCCGAAGAGCCCGCCCTCAACATACAATTTAAATGCACAACAGCTTATCTTACTAACTCATAACTTAGGTAATTGGCACAGGTTGGGCGACTGCGGCAAATAAGGTGTGCCATGTACACCCTACTTTAATTCCACGAATCGGCGGCTGAACATCAGGTTTTTAACCCTAATTGCTTCCTATTTGTAACCTCTATTTTTTTCCGACCAAATGCGGGTTGGTAGTCCCCAAACATAGACAAATCCTTCGGCAGCTTTGTGATCGAATTCGTCCTCTGCGCCGTAGGTTGCTAAGTCGAAACTGTACAGAGAATTGTCGGATTTGCGGCCGACAATAGTCGCATTTCCTTTGAACAGTTTGAGCCGCACGGTTCCAGTTACTCGCTTTTGCGTGTCCTGAATAAATGCGTCTAAAGCGGTTTTCAAAGGATTGTACCAAAGACCGTTGTAAATCATTTGGCTGTAGGTTTCTTCGATGCCTCGCTTGTACCGCGTTACATCTGCTGTCAGCGTCAAACTTTCTAAGTCTCGGTGCGCGTGCATCAAAACTAAAATCGCTGGTGTTTCGTAAATTTCCCGCGATTTAATCCCGACGAGGCGGTTTTCAATCATGTCAATCCGGCCGACTCCGTGGTTTCCAACTATTTCGTTGAGTTGGGTAATTAAGGCGACTGGTGATAAATTTGTGCCGTTTAAACTGACAGGATTTCCGCAATCGAAACCGATTTCTAGGTATTCGGGTGTGTCGGGAGTTTGTTCGATCGCCTTTGTCATCAAATAAACTTCCTCTGGCGGTTCCGCCCAAGGATCTTCGAGGATTCCGGCTTCTATTGCCATTCCTAATAAGTTGCGATCGATACTGTAAGGCGAAGACTTTTTCACTGGCGACGGAATACCGCATCTTTCGCCGTATGCGATCGTTTCCTCGCGGCTCATTTTCCACTCCCGCGCTGGTGCTAAGATTTTAATCTTGGGGTTGAGGGCGCCGATCGACACATCGAACCGCACCTGATCGTTTCCTTTACCGGTGCAACCGTGGGCGATCGCATCTGCACCGTATTTTTCCGCCGCTTCTACTAACAATTTAGCAATCAGCGGGCGAGCGAGGGCAGTCGAAAGGGGATAACGGTTTTCGTAAAGTGCGTTAGCTTGAATCGCTGGAAACGCATAGTCTTTGACAAATTCTTCGGTAGCATCAATAACTAAAGATTCCGAAGCACCGGATGCTAAAGCTTTTTTGCGGATCGGTTCTAATTCGTCTCCCTGTCCCAAATCCGCGGCCAGAGTAATTACTTCTTCAACACCCCACTCGTTTTTGAGGTAAGGAATGCAGACGGAGGTATCGACTCCGCCGGAATATGCTAGGACAACTTTTTTAGCGCGACTCATTGCTCTTTACATCCTGAATTTAACTGACATCTTGCACCCTTGTCACTAAGCTTTTCAGGGCGGGCAAGATGCCCACCCCACAAAAAAATATCATTTTTGTGGAACAGGCATCTTGCCTGTTCTGGAGAATGGTGCAAGAGGTGATATTTAACCGACTTTTCATTATGCACCTAATTGAGATCGATTCTTGTCAGAAATAGTACAGATTTATATATTCTTTTTTTGCTAAACTTTGCTATTTACCGGGGGAGTTGCTGCGGAAAATCTGCTACCGTGGGATACGGTAACTGTGGCGATGGGGAAAAGCCGTGTTTTTTAGTGTTGTGATTCCGACGTATAATCGTAAACCGATTTTGGCAAAATGTCTACTGGCTTTGGAAAATCAGCACTTCGGTGAGATTGTCAGAGAGTATGAAGTAATTGTCGTGGACGACGGATCGACGGACGGGACGCTGGAGTGGTTGGCCGCAAATGCTGACTTGTTGCCTCATGTGCGATCGATCTGTCAATCTCACCAGGGCCCGGCGGCGGCCCGGAATTTGGGTGTTGAAGATGCTAAGGGCGATACGATTATTTTTATTGACAGCGATTTGGTGGTAACAGAGCATTTTTTGCAAGCACACGCCGATGCTTTACTACAGGGTTACAAAGATACTGATGCTGTTTTTACTTACGGCAGCGTGATTAATACTTGCAATTTCGACAATCCTACCTCAGAACCTTACAAAATCACCGATTTTTCGGCGGCTTATTTTGCTACGGGAAATGTGGCGATCGCCCGCCACTGGCTGCTGGCTGCTGGACTTTTTGACAATCGCTTTCAACTGTACGGATGGGAAGATTTAGAGTTGGGAGTTAGGTTGAAAAAATTAGGTTTGAAACTGATCAAATGTCCGGCTGCTGTCGGCTATCACTGGCATCCACCTTTTAGTTTAGAGCAAATTCCGGGCATGATTGACCGCGAAATTCAGCGCGGGAGAATGGGAGTTTTGTTTTATCAAAAGCACCCAAGTTGGGAAGTAAGGATGATGATTCAAATGACTTTTTTGCACCAAATACTGTGGGGAGTTTTATCATTAGGTGGGATGCTAAACGAGAGAACGATGACTCCTTTTTTGCAGTGGTTGATTGACCAAGGCAAGCCCCAGCTAGCTTTAGAAATTGCTCGGATTTTTCTGAATTGGTATAACGTGAAAGCCGTGTACGCCGCTTGCGGGGAATTGCAGGCAGAGACAAAGATACCATAAATCAGCCGGACAGCGCAAATAAAGTATAAGATATTGTAGGAGTTTTTCAGGGCCCATTGGTGTCAACTTAAGCTCCTAATTAGTAACGGTATACTGTTTGACAATTATGCCTACACTGCCCTAGCGCTGCTTAAGAAGGAGGATTTAGGGAACAGGGCTGTTTCGGGGCAACCACGGGGAGTAGGGGTCGGATTGCCCCTACGAAAAACCAGGCTTTTGTAGGGGTGATGCCAAGAATGCCCGCCCCCACCCAGAGATGATTTCATGGGCTTTTCAGGCATCGGGGCTCTTCACGAGGGTTTGCCCCTACAAGAAAATGAAACCGCCCTGGATTTAGGGAATTCAAGACTTGGATACAAACCAGAAAAATAAAGAATTTTAGTCTTAAGTTGACACCCATGTTCAAGCCTGTTTTAATTAACCTTTGGAGTGTGGATATCTACTGACAAAACACAATACACAGCCACCCGCTAAAGGGAGGCAAAACCGGGTTATAAAAATTGTAAAACTTTTAGTTTTACCTTTAGTCAAAATTGCTTGCTTAGCCTGTGATTTGAGCAATATAGGCGGTTTTCTCACTCGGCTCCGATAATTTGAGCTACCAACATTTTCCAACGAGCATTACTTTTGATATAATGACCAATAATTGAGGAGTGTGCTAGAGAACCAAGAGTTGTGCTGGTTTACCTGAGAGTGTTAGCTACAAGCGGTTAAGGACTTTAAAAATATTCCCACATATACAACTTGAATAGTTTGAGGGTTTGCTGTGAATACAACTGACGATAAAAATCCAAGACTAGAAACAGTTAGACTTCAAAACACTGTCTTACAAGAAAATATTTTAATGGTGGACGACCATCCAGAAAGCTTGCGACTTTTATCCCGGATTTTGTCTAAGCGGGGATATAAAGTGCGACCGACACGAGATGGCAAATTGGCTCTTAAATTTGCTCTGTCGAGTCCACCAGATTTGATTTTGCTGGACATTATGATGCCCGGTATGGATGGCTATCAAGTCTGCGAACAGCTAAAAGCTTGTCCGCAAACCAAACACATTCCTGTGATTTTTATTAGCTCTTTAAATGAAGTTTTTGATAAAGTCAAAGCTTTTTCGGTGGGGGGGGCAGACTACATTAGTAAACCATTTCAAACAGAAGAAGTGGTGAGCCGTGTCGAAAATCAACTGCTTCTGAACCGTCTTTATAAACAAATTTTAGCACAAAATGCGCTGCTGCAAGCAGAAATAGAAGAACGCAAGCGGATCGAAGCAGAACTCCGAGACAGCCAACGCTGGCTGTCGGCCGTAATTCAAACACATCCTAATCTTTTGTACGTTTCCGATTTGATTGAACAGCGAACTCTGTATATCAACCGCGAAATCTATAGCGATATTGGCTACACCCTGGAAGAAATCCAGCAGATGGCAGGAGGATTTCTTCCTAACTTAATACATCCTGACGATTTCCCAGGATTCTCAGAACACAGGAGGAGGATTGAGGCCGCCAAAGACGGTGAAAGCTTTGAGTTTGAGTACCGAATTCAGCACAAAAATGGTGAATATCGCTGGTTTGTTAGCGTGGATACAGTGTTTGCCAGAACACCCGACGACAAACCGTGGAAAATTTTGGGAACGGCTACTGAAATTAGCGATCGCAAACAAGCAGAACTCGAACTTAAAACAGCTTTATCTGCTTTGGAACGGCAAATCAAGCAAAGATTTCTTCTAGAAACGATTACTCTCGAAATCCGATACAGCTTAAATCCCGATCAAGTTTTTCAAACAGCGGCAGCCCAAATTGGTCGCATTTTTAATGCGGATTGCTGCTTGGTTCACACCTACACAGAAAACCCTATTCCCAGAATTTCTAATGTCGCTGAGTACAGAAAATCCGCATCCAAATCCATTTTAGATTTAGAAATTCCCATAGATGGCAATCCTCACGTTCAGTTTTTATTGTCCCAAGATCAAGCTGTAGTTTCTGACGATGTTTTTTCCGAACCGCTGCTAGAAAACGTCCGAGATTTGTGCAGTCAAATAGGTTTGAAGTCGATGATATCCATCCGCACTTCCTACCAGGGAAAAGCGAACGGAATGATATGCTTGCACCAGTACGATCGCCCGCGCCACTGGACACCAGATGAGATCGGATTATTGAGCGCTGTGGCGGCACAGATGGGAATTGCGATCGCTCAAGCCAACCTTCTCGAACAAGATAAACAACAGCGACTTAAACTTCAACAAAGCGAAGCTAGTCTAGCAGCAGCCCAGAAAATTGCCCATATCGGCAGTTGGGAATTTGATTTAGTCACAAATAAAATTACTTGGTCAGAAGAAGTATTCCGCATTTTTGGTCTTGACTCAAGTGCAACTGAACCGACATCTGCCAAACTTTTAAAGATGTGTCATCCCGACGACAGAGAATTATTTCAACAAACAGTCAGCCTGACTATCTCACAAGGAATTTCCTACAAAAGAGAGTTCCGATTTTTGCATCCTAGCGGTCAAATTATCTACGTGGAAGGAAGGGGAGAAGCTGTTTTTAGCGAAACTGGGGAAGTAATCAAACTGTTGGGAACAGTGATGGATATTAGCGATCGCAAACAAGCCGAAGCAGCTTTGCAAATTAGCGAAGAACGTTTTTATCTGGCATTTGAAGGCAGTGCGATGGGATTGTGGGATTGGAATCTGGCCACGGGAGAAGTCTATTTTAATCCACGGTGGAAAATGATGCTGGGATATGAAGTAGAGGAGGTAGAAAATAGTTTTGCATCCTGGGAGCAACTGGTACATCCAGAGGATTTGTCTCCGGCTAAAGCAGCGCTAACTGCTCACCTGGAAGGCAAAAATCCTACTTACGAAGTGGAATTTAGGATGCTGACAAAATCCGGCGAGTGGAAGTGGATTTTAGCTCAAGCGAAGGTGATGGAACACGACGCTTCGGGAAATCCTTTGCGGATGACGGGCACGCATATTGATATTAGCGATCGCAAACAAGCCGAAGTAGAGTTGCAATTTAGCGAACAGCGAGAACGAGAAAAAGCGCAACAGTTAGAACAAACTCTGGCAGACTTAAAAAAGGCTCAATCTCAGCTTATTCAAGCCGAAAAAATGTCAAGTATCGGGCAAATGGTAGCGGGAGTAGCCCATGAAATTAATAACCCCATCAGCTTCATCTACGGCAATATTATTCCCGCCGCACAGTACGCTCGCGATTTGGTAAAATTGATCGATCTCTACCAGCAATACTATCCCGAACCAGTTCCAGAAATAGCCCAAGAATTGGCAGAAGTTGAGGTGGATTTTATGGCTGGCGATTTCCCGAAAATCCTGGATTCAATGCAAGAAGGTGCTAACCGAATTAAGCAGATAGTGCTGTCTTTGAGAAACTTTTCGAGACTTGACGAAACCGATCGCAAAGTAATAGATATTCATGAAGGGATTGAGAGCACTTTGGTGATTTTGCAGCACCGATTCCAGTCACAGCCAAAACGTCGGGAGATTCAAGTTATTAAAAATTACGGGAATCTGCCCAAAGTCGAGTGTTATCCGGCTCAATTAAACCAGGTATTTATGAATTTGCTGGTGAATGCGATCGACGCTGTGGAAGAGTCATCAGCAAACTGTACTGGCAAAGTTAACCAGATTCGCATTACTACGGAAGTCAGCAGAGAAAATCAAGTGTGTGTGCGGATTTCTGACAGCGGGCCCGGTATCTGTCCCGAAGTTCAGTCAAGGATGTTTGACCCGTTTTTTACTACAAAACCTGTGGGAAGGGGCACTGGTTTGGGGTTGTCGATTAGTTACCAAATTGTGAAAGATACCCACGGCGGTAAGTTGGAGTGTCATTCAGAAGTTGGCCGGGGAACAGAATTTGCGATCGAACTGCCGATTTCGCAAAAGTTAAAAGTTAAAAGTTAGGATAAGCTGTTAAATCACGTGCGGTAAATTAACCATAATTTTTGTAGGGGCCGGTTCACCACAAATCTATAATATTACTCACAGATGAGCGTAAACCCCCTCGACCGTCAGATGGGGGGCAATTGCAACGGATATCATATTAATTGTGTATCAGAACCTATTTTAGGGTGCGTGATAACCTGACATTTTCTCCCGTATTTCCTGCGAACGGTCTGTCATTTAGGATCGCGAATTAAATAACTTACAATTTTAATTGTTATTGTGGGATGGGCGTCCCGCCCGTCCTTTTTGGACGGGCGGGACGCCCATCCCACTTTCAAGAGTGGAAGTTATTTAATTCTCATTCCTTAGTGTAATCTCATCTTAAACATGATATAATAAAAAGTTAGCCTTTTGAGGCTCCAGACGTGGCGCTGCTAAAATTAGTAGTCAATATTACAGTTGCTTTTATACAAACTCTGTCAACATACGTCTGCTGTAGCGTCTACCACATTTTAACTGAATTATGACTGACTCAATTCGCTTCCTCATGTGTGCTCCCGACCACTACGATGTAGATTACGTGATTAATCCGTGGATGGAGGGAAATGTCCACAAATCATCGCGCGATCGCGCCGTCGAACAGTGGGAAAAACTTTACCACGTCCTCAAAGACAACGCCGTTGTAGACCTCGTACCGCCCGAAAAAGGCTGGCCGGATATGGTTTTCACCGCCAACGCAGGCTTACTTTTAGGCAATACCTTCGTCCTCAGCCGTTTCTATCACAAAGAACGCCAAGGCGAAGAACCCTATTTCAAAGCATGGTTTGAAAGCAAAGGTTTCACCGTGCACGAACTCCCGAAAGACTTGCCGTTTGAGGGCGCTGGCGATGCTTTACTCGATCGCGAAGGACGCTGGTTGTGGGCAGGATACGGCTTCCGTTCCGAACTTGACTCGCACCCGTTACTAGCAAAATGGCTCAACATAGAAGTGCTTTCGCTGCGTTTAGTTGACGAACGTTTCTATCACCTAGACACCTGTTTTTGTCCTCTGACAGGCGGCTATTTGCTCTACTATCCAGCAGCATTTGATTCCTACTCAAACCGCTTAATTGAAATGCGGGTCCCACCAGAAAAACGCATTGCTATTGAAGAAGCAGATGCCGCAAACTTTGCCTGCAATGCGGTAAATATTGACAAAGTTGTGGTAATGAACAAGGTTAGCGAAGCCTTGAAATCGCGCATCACTGAGGCGGGTTTTCAAGTAATCGAAACGCCGATGAGCGAATTTCTGAAAGCGGGCGGCGCCTGTAAGTGTTTGACGCTGCGGGTAACGGAACCGGTGCAAGAAGATCGATCGGCAAACGTGATGGTAGAAAGCCGCACAATTCGCATGGAAGGTCACTTGCTCGATGCAGGTTTAATCAGCCGCGCTTTAGACTTAATTGTCGATCTCGGTGGCAGTTTCCAAGTGCTCAATTTCAATCTGGGAGAGCAGCGGCAAAGCACATCATCTGCAGACGTTAAAGTTTCGGCTCCTTCCCACGATGTGATGGAAGAAATGATGGGAATGCTGATTGACTTGGGTGCAGTGCCGCCACCACAAGAGATTTGCGACGCTATTTTAGAACCGGTAGTGCAAGATGGCGTTGGCCCAGACGACTTTTATGTGAGTACAATTTATCCCACAGAAGTGCGGGTAAATGGTCAGTGGGTGAAAGCGCAAAATCAGCGGATGGATGGTGCTGTTGCTATTACTGAAACCGCTGATGGCCCAGTGGCTAAATGCAAATTATTGCGCGATTTAAAAGTAGGAGAAAAAGTAGTTGTTGATGTGGTCGGCATCCGCACCATCCGCAAAACAGAATCGCGGGAACAGCGCAATTCTCAAGAATTCAGCTTTATGTCGGGCAGCGTTTCTAGCGAACGCCGCGTAGAATTGGTCGTGGAACAAGTAGCGTGGGAATTGCGCCAAATTCGCGATCGCGGTGGCAAAGTTGTAGTTACGGCGGGGCCTGTTGTTATCCACACTGGCGGTGGCGAACATTTAGCGCACTTAATTCGTGAAGGTTACGTGCAAGCGCTGTTAGGTGGAAATGCGATCGCGGTTCACGACATGGAACAATCGAATATGGGAACCTCTTTAGGGGTTGACATGAAACGCGGTGTTGCTGTGCGCGGCGGACACCGGCACCACTTGAAAATAATTAACACTGTGCGGCGTTACGGGAGTATTGCAAAAGCTGTTGAAGCAGGGTTGGTTACTAACGGTGTGATGTACGAGTGTGTCAAGAACAATATACCGTTTTCTCTTGCCGGTTCGATCCGCGATGACGGGCCACTTCCCGACACGCAAATGGATTTAGTTAAGGCTCAAGAAGAATATACTGAGCTGTTACGCGGTGCGGATATGGTGTTAATGCTGTCGTCTATGCTGCACTCAATTGGTGTGGGAAATATGACGCCGGCTGGTGTGAAGATGGTCTGTGTGGACATTAATCCGGCGGTGGTGACGAAATTGAGCGATCGGGGTTCGATCGAATCTACTGGAGTTGTTACCGATGTGGGACTGTTCCTCAGTTTGTTGGTGAATCAATTGGATAAGTTGACCAGTCGCCATCATGTAGCTCAATCTGTTTAGATTCGGCGGTTGAAACCGCGTCTATACAAACGAAGTCCGCCTGCGCGGACTGAAGAATAGAGGCTGGTAGGGTGCACAATGTGCACCTTACAGAGCCGATAATAATGCTCATTATAATCGCTCAAAATGCGCCCCAATAAATTGAGCGATCGCCCTGTCGAGCGCCGTTTTCTCCTGCAGAGGATGTAATTTCTAAATTAGGGGCGGTGACTGGAGACAAATCCCCCGGTAAAGACCTAATTCGCAACTCATTTAGCAAAGCATTAATATTGCTCGGCTCAGCATCCAGAATGCTCGCTAGCGGCAGCAGATTTTGCACTGCATATTCGCCGAGTCGAGCATTAATACTCTCTGCTAAATAGCAGAGCATAATGTATCTGCTACTGCTACTGATAATATGAAATATTTTATTCAACTCATCAAAGTATTGAGTCCCCGGTATAGATGCCGCGATTTGGGTTTCACCCTTCCAGAATAAATCTACATGAATTTGACTAGCTGGCGAAACTTTAGCCTTTGCAATCCAGATGATATCGAGGATTGGTTCAGAGTCGCGCTCGTGGAAAATCAGCCGCTTTAAACCCGATATAAATTCTGGGGAATTTAGCGTATTTTGCCATTCTCGACACCAATCATTACTTTTAGAATTTAGGGCATTTTTGACCGTCGTCGGACGTTCAATCACATCTTTTAATAAAGAAAGACTTCCCGCAGCTTTGGCAAAGTTTGGGGAGATTTGCTGGTGCAGTATCTGGTTGGGATCAATGTAATCTTTGCGCCAAGGTGCGTCCGGGATGAGAACTTCAGAGGCGGGAGCAAGTGTGATGTTAGCAGTAAGTATTGGTGGGTTTTTAACTGTGCAGCCTTCTAATGACTGTTGAGATTCTAGACGGCCGATGACCTCGATCGCAGAGTTTTTATCTGCTGCGTTTAAAGGTGTGTTGCTGTACTCTGCTGCTAATTCTTCGAGAAAATCTAGGTAATCTTGTACAACAGGCGATCGCCCTTGTCCCAAAAGCTGATAGACTTCGGAAAATGGATGAGAAACCGCTATAGTTGTGCGGCGGTTGCCGAAAAAAGGCACGTCATCCAAAAAAGCGTATTTTGGCCGCCAAAACTTACCCCTAGACTCATCCCACAGACATTGACGCCCAGCAAAGCGCTTTTGAATTTGCTGGCGTTGTTCGCTGGAAATACTGCCTTTGATGAAAGTATCATCGAGATACTTGTAAATTGCCTTTACTGATTGTAAATGTGCGTTTAGAGCGTCGGATGTCGTGATTTCAACTGTCATTTTCCCAAATTTTGATTAGTGTATCAAAGTGGTCGATAACTGTAGTGGTATCTACAGGCTGAAAACCAAGTGCAGTTCTGATTTCGGGCTTCAGCAAGTCGCGCTGAGGGCGTGCAAATAAAAATTTTTGGCTAGCAACTAAGCGAACATCTTGAATGAAACAGACATCTTTAGCGCGATACAGCCTCGGTTCAGGTATCGCCGCGCCGGGATATTGGCTTAACTTTTGAGGATTTTGCTCGACAGGAAGCCAAGGTTTATCTGCGAGTGTTTCAGCCAGTGTTTTGTTGGTATTCCCAATTTTGGTATATTTTAGTGCCTCCCAATTATCAACTATGTAGTTAAAAACGGCAATACAAGCATCGGTTACTGTGCCTGCACCTGAACGATTGGCGGTTTGAATTAGATTGTCAACACAAACTGAAATGTCATCTGCACTCAAGGTTTTTCGCATACCCAAAGTATCGAAAAAATCGAGCCATAGTGCATAATCCTGCGAGTAAAATTCCATGTCTGGAATAGCTGCTAAATTTCCGAGAATGTGGCGGATTACTTGACTTTCGGGATTGTAAATTAGTTCGACAGAGCGTAATCTGCGATCGCTACAGCGTACCAAACGCGCCTTTTTCAGCTCTTCCTGGAATGAAAAAGCATTCTCTCCTGCTTTTTCTAGTTCTTTGCAAGCATCATTCAGATGCTCTCGAATCCACGCCAGCGCGATTAGTTGTTCTTCAGGAGCAAATGAGGCATACTCAGGTAACAAACACTCGCGAATTAGTCTAGCGCGATTCAGTACCGGAACTTGCAAAAATTGGAACAGCCGCAGCCATTGCCTATTTTTTTCTATGCGTAAAAGCCTCAACGTACCTGCAATTTCCGGCGGTTCGTATCCACCGCCCGGAAGGTAGACATTTTCATCGTTGAGGGAAACAATTTCGTGGGAAGTTGTGGGGTAAATTGGTAGTTGACGCAGCTTGTTGAGGCTATCTTGGTCGTAATTTGTTGGTTCTGAAGCTGCCAGGAAATTGAGAAGAGAGGTATAATGCTGTTGGTGGTAGGGCGGCAAACCTCGATCGCACCGCGAAGATACTGTGTCTAGGACATCTGGGCCTGTCAGAAAATAGACTAACAGATTTTTGTGTCTTTGAGCAAATTGGGCGATCGCACTTTCAAGTTTAGCCGGTGCTTTGACAAGCGTCACCCCAAAATACTGTACAGCCTCGATCGTTTCCGCTGCAATATTATCAGCGCACAACAAAGGAGTTTCCGCAGTTCCTCCTTTGTGAAGCTTACCATCATTTCCCGGAACCAGTGGAACTTTCTTTAATTCCTCGACTGTTTCTGGCGACAGATATCTGGGGGAGATATTAAAAAAATAATTGTATACGAGAGTCAACCACTCTGCATTTGGTGGATTTAGTGCATCAGATTGCCAATCGCATTGTGACTGCGTTGAACTAATGACATAAACCAATTTTCTCGCTACTTCTGTAGCCTTCATTTCTGACACGCCAATCATGTTATGTGTAGGCACTACCTGGCTTAAATCTTGATGCAAAAACCATTCTAGATGATCGGCAAATATCTGCCTTGATGTCTCTTCGGAAAAGTAAATAGTGCCTATCGGGTTGTAACCAAATACTTGCAGAGTATTATTAGCGAGAAAAGCTAGCGGTAAACCGCGCAAATCCCGGTGATTGTCGCTGATGCAATAGCGCAGCATATTCGCAATCCACTGTCTATTTTGCAAGCTGGGTTTCGGTGCATCTTGCAAGGGGACGCCTAGTTGTTTGTTTTCGGTTAAGTGTTGTCGCAAGTTAGCTGCCGTGAATGTTTGCAACAGCAAACCTGCATCTTTAAAAGCTGCCAAAATTGACTCCGGTAATGGCGGTTCGGGAATGTCGATATTGTCGGCGCGCATTGCTGCTAATAATTCGTCCCACAACTTTTTAGAAGGTAGATTTTTGACTGTCGGAGGCGTCACCCATCTTGTTTTTGACACCACTGCCCCGCTGAATAGATGTTGAGTTACAGCGTGTTCTACAGCCGATCGCACAACTGCTCTCGGATACAATAACTGTATGACAAAACGGTGCAGTTCTTCGAGAGCTTTGCTGACAGTAATTTTGCTAACAGGCCAAAGTTTGTAAAATTCCTCTGGCTGATACCTGCCAATATCTTGCACTAAATCAACAATTAAGTTAGCATAAGCGTGGGACAAAACGTGCTGTGCGAGTAGCTGGTTCCAAATAGCTCTCGGTCGGTCTTTTCCAGTTTGTCCGCTGTCGCTGCTGAGGTTATCCCGCGAACTATTTAAGTTAAAAAAACCGTTGATGTGAACGGGTAGCCCAGTTTCCAGGGGAAGTGGCAAAAAACAGTATACTTTCCCGCCCACAGGTTGAGGATTTCCCTCGGTACTAACAGCATTAATCCTAGCAGCAGCGCCCGCCCAAGGCAATACTTTTTCTTGGCTTTCGTACATTGCTTTTATGACTTTTGCCAACTCGTCGCCTTCATCTGTGCGAATTAAACTTACTGTTCTCCAAGTTGATTTGGTATTCCGATTCCCGCTAATCGTTTCTATCTCGTGGCGGTAAGAAACTGATATTAAACCGGCTGGATTATTGTGGCACAATTCCAGCAATTTGTCTGGTGTCTGGGGAATTGCATCGAGGAGTTGTTGCCGCGATTCTCGTACTTCTTGCTGGTTCTGGGTAACAATCGCCAGAATCTCTTGCCTAGTTTCTTGACTGTTGGCGGGGATTTCGTAAACTCTAATTTCCTGAACCGATTTCAGGAATAGCAGCAGTTCTTCACCTGAATTAATCAGTGCGTCTAGTAGTTCATTGACGTTGGATTCGGTAAAAGCTTGTTTGCGAATTTCGCTATTTTTAGCGTGTTCTGCGGTTCTCAAGGGCAAGCGAAACAAAGTGCCTTGAAAATTTGTATCTCCTAATGGCAATCCTCCCGCTGCGTAGACTTGCATAAAATCGGGATATTTTTCGTACCATTTAGCGTCTGCCAAATTCCATTCGCGTCCCGGTTCTTGTCGGGAAGTGCCGGGAATCGCCGCGCCGTGAGGGTCAAAAAAGATGATGCGATCGCGCGATACGAAACTAGGATAATCTGTAACATGATATATTGCATTAAACCCGACGCCAAATCTACCCGTTTTCTGCAAATCTCGCGCTTTTTCGCTTTGTCCCAGGCTGCGAATGCTCTCAAAATCTTTATCTGCAAACACGCGATCGTTGTAGACCAACATCGCCGGCCCCATGAGCTGTATCATGCGATCGTCAGGCAATTGTTTGACCGGATGGTGGCGCCAATCAAGAGTAATTTCTACGCGCGTTGCTTTAGCATCGTCAGCATTTTGGATCAACTCTTTGATAATGCCGACGCCTTCGGGATAATCTCGGATAATCCCTCTCAAGCGGGCGATCAAGGGTTCGGATTGGTAGAAAGACTTGCCCTCAATTTCGCTATTGCTGTAAGCCATAGATGTTCTGACGACTAAAAGCGGGAGGAATTTAAATGCGATCGCGCATCTTCACTTTGTATCTAATACTATACAAGCGAAGCGTAAATACAAGTAGGGTGCGCGCGCAGCAACCTACCGAAAGCTATTCGTAATATTGCAATAAAAAACCTCAGACCCGCAAGTCTGAGGACCGGAGTTCCTGAAAATCGTCACTTCTTACTATTGTCGCCAACCAACACCACAACATACAAGAGGGGTGCAACCCAGCACGGCAGTTTTTGGCAGACAG
Source organism: Microcoleus sp. T3_D1 (assembly GCF_036700405.1). Lineage (NCBI taxonomy): Bacteria > Bacillati > Cyanobacteriota > Cyanophyceae > Oscillatoriales > Microcoleaceae > Microcoleus > Microcoleus sp. T3_D1. Next base: position 22,231 of record NZ_JAUBOV010000066.1, on the reverse strand, counting down.
AGATTGCTTCCTGACTCGGAAGGCGAAAGCAATTTTTAATTCCACACTTCAGGAAAGCAAAACAATTATTCTCGCCATTTACATATCTGGGTTGATAATTTAGCTTTAGGATGGGAGTCTGTCCTCGATCGCAATATAAGGATCACCGTGAGTCCCCGTATATATTTGAGTAGGGCGGTAAATGCGGTTTGCCTCTAGCTGTTCCTTCCAGTGGGCCAACCAGCCCGCAACGCGGGCGATCGCAAAAACTGGTGTAAATAAGTCCAGCGGAATTCCCATTTTGCGGTAAACCAAACCAGAATAGAAATCTACATTTGCATAAATTCCCTTGTGAGCTAGTTTTTCCTCAACCACTTCTTCTAACTTGATAGCAATGTCGTAATAATCGTCGTGACCGAAGTTCTCAAACAACTGTTCCGCTAACCTCTGAAGAATAGTTGCTCTCGGATCTTTCACCTTGTAAACTCGGTGACCGAAACCCATGATTTTGTCCTTATTTGCAACGCTCTTCTCGACAAAAGCCCGCACGTTTTCTACCGAACCAATTTGCTCCAACATATCAATCACTTCTTCATTAGCTCCCCCGTGCAGCGGTCCCGCCAAAGTGCCAACTGCTGAAGCAATCACTCCGTAAGGGTCTGTCAGTGTCGAAGCTGTTACCATTGCCGAAAATGTAGAGGCATTAATGGTATGTTCAGCGTGGAGAGTCAGACAAGTGTCAAAAATGCTAGCTAACAGCGGATCGGGTTCTTGCTCGTTGAGCATATAAAGAAAGTTAGCCGAGTAGTCCAAGTCATCCCTCGGCCGCACCGGGTCATTTCCCCGTCGCATTTGCTGGAACGCTGCTACCATTGTGGGAATCTTAGCTAGCAGCCGCACTACAGCTTCTCGAATGTATGCTGGGTTAGCCAGAGCTCTGCGGGAGTAGAACAAGCCCAGGGCGGCCGCTGAAGCTTGCAGGGCATCCATTGGATGTCCTCTTTCAGGAAAGCATTTCATCATGTCCCGGATGCGATATTTGATCCGGCGGTGATAGCGAATTTCATGCTCGAAAGCTTCTAGTTCTTCCTTTGTCGGAAGTACCCCCCAGATTAATAAATATGAAGTTTCGAGAAAGGAACTTTTCAGTGCCAGTTCCTCGATGCTAATCCCGCGATATTCCAGCAACCCTTTTTGTCCATCGACGTAGCTAATGCTGGACAAGGTGGCGGGAACACCTTCTAAACCTGGTTTGAATTCGCCGACGACCATTGCGATACCGTTTTATGTGAGTTCAATCTACTAAAAGTACATTACCAGAAACGAAGATAGTGTCGCAGTCTTGACAGATAATCATTTAATTCGGGTTCAGAAATCGGGTTTTTCAACAGACAGCCCGATCGCACCGCTGCGTATTGTCGCCCCTTTTTCCCGGTTTCGCCGTCCCAGAATGCCGTTTTAAGAGGGCTGGCGCGTCCTGTTAATGTCGGGGCGGTTCGCTGTTTCTAGTGCAGCAAAAACTTGGGCGCAGTTAGCCAAAACATTTGGCTGCGGCCCACAGGGGAGCCTGTTTCCGGGAGGATTAAGCCGATGATACCTGCTTTTTTGAGAATCAGGGCATCTTGCGATCGAGCCCAAAGCAAAGTTTCTGCCCAGTGGCCTAAGTCTGGTTGGTGGCCCACCAGGGCCAAGCTGCGACTACCTATTTCCTGCCACTGTTTGTACCACTCCAGCCAGTTTCCGATGTCTCCTGAAGGTGCGAGGGCGGCGGATTCTTCTATTTGGGAACTCAAACCGACTGTTTGCAGGATTTGGGCGGTTTGCTGGGCCCGCAGTAGGGGACTGGTGAGAATCAAGTCAAACTGAATTTCGAGTTCGTACAGCCGTTGGGCAATTTTCCTGGTTTTACGATCGCCCTCTTTAGTCAGCGGGCGTTCTGAGTCTGTATCATATTCTTCGGGCTCGGCTGCGATACCGTGGCGGATCAGATATAAATGCACTGTCGCTGTCCTTTTGATAGCTGTGCGCTCGAACTTATGGGTGCAGTTTGGCGCGATCGACATATTTTGCCTATTCTACAACTGCATTGAAATCTGGCGCCGTCATCTGGTTGGCGCTTCTGTAGCCATCGCGCCCTTGTCGTTTCGCATCATACAATGCTCGATCGGCGAGGGCAACGAGTTCATCCGGTGATGTTTCCGCAGTGGGAATCACAGTTGCAATTCCCATGCTAACGGTCACGATCGCGCTCACATTAGATTGCTCGTGAGGGATTCCCAAATCTCGGATTGCCTCTCGGATCGACTCAGCAACCGCGATCGCGCCATCCGCATCCGTATTCGGTAGGATAGCAGCGAATTCTTCGCCCCCGTAACGTGCCAACAGATCCGATGAACGTTTAACCGCAAGTGCCGCCGATGAAGCCACTTTTACTAAACAAATATCTCCAGCTTGATGTCCGTAGCAATCGTTATATCGCTTGAAATAATCTACATCCAACATAATCAACGAAAGCTGTTGTTTCCCCTGCATCAGTCGGTGCCATTCCGACTCCAATCGCTCATCAAAACAGCGGCGGTTTGCTACTTGTGTTAACCCATCTGTCGTAGCAATTAATCTTTCTTGTTCCGCCCGGTGTCTGAGCATCTCCTCGGCCCGCTTGCGTTCTGTAATATCAGCAAAAGTCGTTACTACTGCATAGGGTTGAGACTGATTCATTTGGAACAGCGGTTGCGAATTAATCGAAATCCAAGTCAGCGTTTTATCCGATTTGTGAATGCCCATCACCACATTTGATACGGGTTTTCCCGTCCGTAGGGTAATCGTTGCCGGATGCTGTTGGCAGGGGAAGGGAGAGCCATCTTCCTGAACGGTTCGCCAGTCTAAATCTATGGATGTACGCCCCATCAGTTGTTCGGGGCTCAGTCCGAGAATCCTTCCGGCACTAGCATTACAGGTAGTAATTTGTCCGTCTGCTAGCTGAAGTACGACGCCTTCAGTCATGCTTGTAATCACAGAACGATACCGTTCCTCGCTCTCCTGTAATTGACTCAGGAGAATGTTTTTAGCATCAAACTCTGAAGCCAGATGCAGGCTACCCGCCAAAAACCCCGCCATCAGTTGTAAGGTATGAATATCTGACTCTGTAAAGGCACAGGGTGTACCGGAAACAACTTTTAAGACGCCAACCCGATCGTCCTGATAGAACAAAGGAACAACCACCAGTGACCGGATACCAATGCGCTGACAGGCAGACTGATCCACCCGTCCATCGGTTTGTGAATCATCGCAAAGCATGATTTGGCCGGTGGCAATACATTTTCCCGATAAACTTGTCGCTACTTTGATCCGTAATCCAACATAGGCGCTGGCGATACCGCTGGCTGCCCGATACACCAACTCATCCCCTTCCAGCATTTCAATCACGGCCCCATCGGCACCGAGCGATTTTTGAGTTCGCTCGCTAATCACCGCCATGACTGCATCGAGATTGGGATTGCGGATGGCGATTTCCTGTTGGGTGGCAATCACCACAGCCAGACGCTGGAACTCTTGTTGTAATGCCGCTTCTGCTTGCTTGCGAGCGGTGATATCCTTCATAAAGCAGTGATGCCCGATCGATCGCTCCTGCGAGTCGTAGGCTGCCAACATCACCCATTGCTGGTAAAAAATCGAACCATCTTTCCTGATACCACGGCCCTCAACCTCCACTCGGCCCTCGGCTAGCATTTTTTGATAAGCCGCCATCATCCTGTCGCAGTCGTCGGGATGAACTGTTTTCTGCCAATTCATACCAACCATTTCTTCAGGTTGATAACCCACTATATTGCCGTAGGCTTGATTAACGCTGATATATCGTCCGAAAACATCCACCCGCGAGATGCCTTCGACGGCATTAGCAAGGGCTGTACTCATTTCTCTGAGTTCTGTTTCCGCCTGGACACGATCCGTAATGTCTTGGGATGTACCAAACAACCGAATAACTTGTCCCTCTGCATTGAGTTGGACCTGTCCTCTGGCTTCGGTATGGCGAATAGAACCATTCGGGTGCAGGACTTTGAGCCGCAATAGATAAGGCTCTCCGTGAGTGAGCGCTCGTTGAACTACCCGGTGTAGCTGTCTGGCACTTTCGGGATGGTAAATCCGCAGGTTTTCTTCATAGGTAGGTTCGCCTAGGGCGCTGGATCGTCCCAAAATCTTGAAGAGTTCGGGAGACCAGGTAATTTTACCCGTAATCACGTCCCATTCCCAGTTACCGATGTGGGCAACCCGCTGGGCTTCTGACAACCGGGTTTCACTCTTTTGGAGGGCTGTTTCTGTCTGCTGGCGGTCGGTAATGTCTTTTTCGTTCACGAGCAACATCGGGTTGCCTGTTACCGGGTCGTCGGTACACCGCACGTCTATCCCATGCCAGCGAATTCCCGCCAGAGTAATCACTTGAGCCTCCGTGCTAAATACCTCACCGGACTTAAGAACTGCCATTGCTCGCTCTCCTACCTGAGAGTCAACAAAGCGACTCACAAAAGCATTATCTGTCGCAGAGTGAGGTGGCTGCATATCCCCATAACAGCGCAAGGCCGCCGGGTTTTGCAGCAGCGGCACACCTTCGAGGGTGTAGAGCGAAACCATCAGCGTGGTGTGTCGGATTGCCTCGATCGATCGCAGGGTTTCCGGTTCGATTTGAGGAGCGGTTTCGACCTTACCCTCGACCAGGATTGCCAAACGCCCGCTATTAATCCTGATGCCAGAGCACCGACAGCCTACAGAAACAGGCTCACCGCCCGGATAAAACGTCCACCGCTCGGACAAGGTTTGGCCTTGCTCAAACTGCTGCTGATAGCCCTGCAAGCGAATCCGAGTACACTCTGACAACATATCGCTAAAGTTGTGGCTCGCGAGTTGCTGCCGCGTCGAAACATTCCACAGGTACAAGGAGGCTTGGTTGGCCCAGCGGATTTGCCAATCCTCAATATCAAATATCCAGATCGGGTTTTGCAACAAGTCAAAGGCTTTGAGGTGGACAATATCGCCGCTGAGGGAACAGGCAAACTCTGGCTGTAGACAATTTTGATGATTGACTCTTGGCGCGCTTTCTGTATTGGGATCGGTTTGATTCGGTTCTGTTTTGAGTTCCGGCGGTTGATGGAAAGGCGGCACCGGGTGGTGAGATTCCAGGTGCCGCATCCTCAACCCGATCTGCGCTGCAACGTGTTGCACGATCTGAATATCCAGAGGTTCCCACTGACGCGGACTTCGGCATTGATGACCAATCAACAGTCCCCAAAGCTTCGGAGATTGCTGCTGTTTGCCATCTAGCAAGATTGGCACAACTAAATTTGCCTGAACCTGGATGCGATCGAGCAATTCGACATCACAAGCTTGAAGATGACCGCTGTGAATATCAGAAATGCTGCTCGTTTGTCCCTGGCTGTAACGCTCTACCCAGGTAGCTTCAAAGCAAGGATCGTAAATCTGTTTTCCTAGGATTTGCGGCCACTGGGCATCAACCGATTCAGCCAATACTACGCCATCTCTATGCGGTAGGAAACGATAAATAATCACGCGATCGGCTTGCAGCAGCACCCTGCTTTCTTCTACCGCACATTGCAAAATTGTCTCCAGCTCCTCTAACTCGTTGAGTTGAAGTGCAATTTCTGAAACTTTTTCTAGGATTTTCTCTAACGAGCAAGAGAAAGTCTGTTTTGTAGACATCTCCATGTTCCTTTTTTTGTTAAGCATTTTTATACTATTCTAACCGGCGACAAATAAATATAAAAATTTGTTTTAACTCGTAGTAATCGCTGGCTGGGCTTAGCAAACAACCAATATTTATGTAGCTAGCCAAACTTTTTGTGACTGCTACAATTCCTTTTTTTTTGTCATTTAGCCAAGGGTTTAGGTTGTTTGGTATCTATTTTGCTTCTTCTCAAGCGTTTTTTTGCTAATTATTATCGAAAATCTCCTGCACCAACTATAACAATCCTCGCATCATTTGTGTAATTCTTGTAGGGGCCAAACCCACGCCCGGTTGCCCCAATGAGGCCGGGGTAGGCAAAGAAAGGCACTACACATCTTTGTACGACTTCTGCAAGGATTGCTATATAACAAATTGTGATTAATTTAGCGAATAAATAAGAAATTATCAAAAAATCAACGCTGGATCATTATTAAAACTTAATAATTTTTGTGGAGTTTAGTAAACTAGATCACAATAAATTTGCCCCGCTACCTGGTTGTTTTACCAAAATACTTCGTTGTATCCCTTGACAATAGTTAAAAAACCCGGTTTCTTTGATGTGTATTTTTGCGAAAGGGGGAGAAAATTTATTACTGGTAGTCCTGGAGGGATAAACCGGGTTTTTCAACCCCCTTATATCGTTTCAGGTTGCATCGTAATAATAAAATCGAGTTGACTGTTAACACTCAACCATTGAGTTTTTTCACCCCTCCTTCTACAGTCAACAGCCAGTCGATTTTAGATTTTAGATTTTAGATTTTAGATTTTAGAATTGACTCCACAGATGAATCTGGAAGCGGGAAATTAGGTGTAAAATATTGCGCTTGTCAACAGTCAACAGTCAACAGTCAACAGTCAACAGTCAACAGTCAACAGTCAACAGTCAACAGTCAACAGTCAACAATTTTCAATAAGCTTTTTATGCGCGGGTTCTCCTGTCCAACCCCTACTCCCCATAAGAAAATTTAATTTTTGTGGAACAGGCCGGATAGCCTGTTCATGACAGAAGTGCACTGGGCTTGACACTCCCCAGCCTGAAGGCATGGGGATTCTTAAGACCATAATTTAAGTCTTAAAGGCGCTGACAACTCGCCTCTACTGATTCCGCTTAGATCAAGTCCAAGCATCACCGCTACTTTTCTACCAATGTTGCCACAAGCATTGCAATCTGCATTAATTAGCCAGCCTTGCGCCGTTCGGTACAAACCACGTTTAATCCGCGTGCCAATTGGAAGCCACCCTTCGGGTTTTTCGCCGAAAGTAGGTAGCAAATCACGATCGACAAAAGAAGCTTTTGACGAATAAGATTCTTCCGTTTCAACGAACCTCAAGCCATACTGCTCACAGAGTTGAGCAATTCTATCTTTCAGTCTGCCCGTAGGGATTTGCACAAACTTTTGATTAGTTTTGCTTCCCATGTTGGCAGAATTTTTTTGTCCCTTATTCCAACCGAATACAACCGTTCCTATCCGATTTTTCAAGCAGTGCTTAATTACCTTCCTTGCTGCCTTGTTAACGGCGTCTCGCATCTGACGATTCCGTCTTTCGGTCAAGCTGGCAAGCCTTTTAGACCAATAGCCATTAACTTTTCCCTTCATGAGAAATGCAACTCGTCTGTTGTATCCCTGGTTAAGCGACTTTAAAAGCTTGCCATCGACGATAAAACTTGTACCGACATTGCTCACGCAAGTTAACCAGTTATCTACGCCGTGGTCGATCATTAAGCACTTAGCAGGGTCTATATCTGCCTGGACATTGGTCGTTGTGTAGACAAACTCTAGGTAGAAACAGCCGTTCCGGGGAAGTATGCGATATTCCCGAATCGCTTTGAAATCAAGATTAGAAGGCATCGGAAGGAAAAACGCATCTAGACCGAACCACGCTTTAACCTTGCTACCCAAAGGGAATCTCAACATTCCGTCGTTGAGTTTTACCGACCTACCTGTAAATGTCACAAGTGCCATTCCGCCTTGACGATATTTCGGTAGCTTCGGACGTTCCGTAATTACGCCATTTTTAAAAGCCTTTAGTAATCCCATAAATGACTTAAAAGACTCTGCTACGCCCGTCAGAATTTGTTGAGCAGTATCAGAGTAGAACGCTTGATAGTGTCGGTTTCGGTTTTCCGTCCCCAAAACTTTGTGCAACTGAGCACGGTTTGGGATTTTACCAGTTTTAAAGTATAGCTGGCGGGCATAGTAAGTCCCACAATTAGAAAGTTTTGCAGATTCAGAACACAGGTATTCAATAATAGCTTGAATATCTGAATCAACTCGAATTAAATTTTGTTGACAGCCCAACATGAGTCATCCTCTTTGTTGTCATATAATCATACAGCAAAAACTCGAAAAACTTCCTGAATAAACGTTTATTTTTTCGGATTCAGGAATCTGAATTTGCAATTATTGAAGAACATTGCAAAGCTGTAGCTAGAACTAAAACTGATGTACTTAGAGAGAATTAATCAGGAGCCTCAAGGTTAAGGGAAAGCCGTCCTAAAAGGACGGGGCTTCAGCCCTCCGCTACGCTCCACCCAATTTTTTGGTGAGTTCCAACCCTCAATAAGAGTTAAAAACCCGGTTGATGAGAGTAGAAGTGCGGGCAGGACTGATTATCAAGTTGAGATTTTGCCCGGAATAAGAAAAAAACACGGCAAAACCTGGTAGCAACCGGAGGTTGAGCCCCGCATCGCCTTCCCAGGCTGTTGCTGGAATCAATACCGCACCTAGAAACCCTAGAGTTAATGATCGTAAACAGGATTGTCTTTAGGACTAATTAAATGCAGCAACTTTTGCTTGATCTGATCGTCGAATACTTCCCATTTTAGCCTTGCATAATCGCTGTTCTCATTGCCACCAGAAAGAAATCCCACCGGAATTTCAAAACCTCCTGCTTGACTTCGGCCGCCACCAAAAAAGCGTCCTTGAGCATCTTGACCGAAGGCTTCTTTAATGAATTCGTCGGGGTCGAGAGTAAGTTTATTAGTTCGCAGCGAGCCAATTACTACTTCAATTTCTTCGTCCTTGTCGTGAACAATTGCGTAGACCACTGCTGTATGTACGTTCTCCTCTGTTACTAAAAAGTCCGCCGCTTGGGGAATAGAATCCCGATCGTCATAACGGAGGTAGCCGATGCCGGCGATCGAAAAATTGTTCTGAACAGTGCGGTGTTTGAGCGATCGCTCGATCGCATCCATCACCCACTTAGAACGAGACGACTGTAACACGGCATCCAGCAACTGCGGGTCGTAAAACCGGCTCAAATAAGCCGCAGCTAGAAAGTCTTCCTCCTGAGCTTGTCTGAGGGCGATCGTATCCGATCGCAAACCGTGCATCAAAGCTGTAGCGCACTTGATGTGCAGACTGACGCTGGCGTCGAGAGTTAGGAGTCCAGACTGTAAATACTCGGCAAAAATCGTGGCTGTAGCGCGGATTTGAGGCCGCAAATCGGTAAATTCTGCGTTCATTTCCCCCTGCAAATTGTGATGGTCGATGACGGCGGCGATCGGAACTCCAGCCGCTAAAATATACTCGGTTAAGTTACAAGTCGTCCCTTGATTGTCAATGAAAGCGCAGCCCTGAAACACCGACAAATCCTTAGTTTTTACTGTTTCCACCGTCCAGCGCTGCAACGGCAACCCTGTCAATTTAACTAAGGCAATATTTTCTTGGTGGCTGAGGGCGCCGGCGTAGATAATCTCGCATTGGATATCGTATTGTTCGGCGATTAATTTGTAAGTCCAAGCGCTCGAAAGTGCGTCGGGATCTGGAAAATCTTGCAGTAAGATTAACTGGCGAGTGCCTTTGTGCCGATCGAACATTTGGCGCAATTGCTCAACTTTGCGATCGTGCAATTCCTCGCGGAGACGGCCGCGATTGTCTTCGGAAGCAACTTCGGCTTTGCTGCGCCGTTTCCCAGGCGCACTCACTCCCGGTACAACCTCGCTGCTGGCCTCACGTTCACCTTCGCGGTTGCCGGATGTTTCATCGGAATTGTTAGGGGGATGGTCTTTCATCGTTGAAAATTAACAATTTAACTATTTCAGGATTTGCACGACATTCGATCTTAAACCCGGTTTCTTTGTAGATGCCTTTTTGTCAAAGCCCATACTTTTTACGACAAACCTGATTTAAGAGCGTAAATTCTCTCTTTAATTTTTTAATTCATGCAGAGAGTGTGTGTCGCCCAGAACGAAGCAATCTCAGGACTCAGAACTCCCGCAAAAAACCCCCGCGCTTGCGCTGACAGGGGTTTTAAAGGCCTATTACATATTTTTGCCATTCTTTGTGCATACCGCTCTTAACGTGTTTAGTCACTTCAAAATAAAGACCGCTGTGAGGTTTCCTCGGCGGATAGCGCAGCGGCATTCCCGCTTCTTTTGGCGTGCGGCTGCCTTTATTGACATTGCAGCGCACGCAAGCGGTGACGAGGTTTTCCCAAGAGTCGCCTCCTCCGCGCGATCGGGGAATGACATGATCGAGGGTTAAATCGTCCCCCGTATAACTACAGTATTGACAAGAGTGTGCGTCCCGGTGCAAGATGTTCCGGCGGGTTAGCGGAATATCCTTATAGGGAACTCGGACGTAATGCCGCAGCCGGATCACAGTTGGTAGCGGGAAGTTTGGCGCAATAAATTTCCCGTTGTGTTCTACCTGTTCTGCTTTTCCTTTCAGCAACAAAACTACCGCCCTTCGCCAATTGGTGATGTTAAGGGGTTCGTAGGAGGCGTTCAGCACCAGAACATTGCCCATTGTTGATTATTAAAGAGAATATTTTTACCGATGGTAACACAGGTTCCCATTTAGGTGGGGCGGGATCGGGAAGAGCGAGGCGATCGCAAAAAACGGGGAAAAACCACTCCTTTACCCTATACCTTCGCGCCGGGGCCCCCTGTGGCTGCATCTATTTTCTGCCTTTCGTGTTTGTCAGCGAGCTTTTTTCCCGGAATTTTGGCTTAGATGAGGCCAGTGTGTGCCAAGGCAAAAATTTGCCCAATAAATTTTATTTTTTTCTCTAAATGCCTAATCTTCCCGGCAACAAACAGTTTAACTTTTTAGACTATTAGTAACCTTAAATGAAAAAGCTTATTACTGCTCATGAAATTTCGGCTCTTAAAGTCAGCTTTTAGCGCGTCAATTATTGCCCTTGCTGCTCAGATTTTAGCAAACAGTCCAGCCTTGGCCCAAGCGCCTTCATTCTTCTGCGGCGCTGCTGGCGGCCGGCCAGCTACAATTGCTGTCCAACAAGGCAAAAATATTCCCGTTATTTTGTGGCTAGCTGATAACTATTTCAATGAATCAGGAGAAGATGCGATTACTCGGTGCACCAGAGTCTCAGGAATTCTCAACAACTCGCAACCGCAAGGAAGCTGGGAGAATGTTGTCACAGCAGGTGCATCTAGCAACGGTCAACTAATTATTTGTGCAGCTAATCCTCAAGACGGTTCCTGTAGATTATTATATCAAGTACCCAAAGGTCAAAATCCCGAACAAGCCCGACAAGAACTCTTAAAAAGAGTGGCCAATCCTAATGTAAGTGTTTCGCCTGTTAAAGTAAATTGATAATCATTAGTAGGGACACCGCACCGTGCCCATAGGTGTCAACTTAAGGTACAACCAATAGTCCGGCAGGGGTTAAAACCCCTGCCTCAAAGCTAAAGTCCTCGCTTCAGAGGACTAATGAGTTGAGATTCTTCTCTTCAGTCCTCTTTGAGAGGACTTTCGCTATTAGACAGGGGTTTCAACCCCTGGCGGACTTGATGGATGACTAACGAACTTGGCGGGCTGGCAGCTTAACTTGACACGCTTTGGGCACGGTGCGGTGTCCCTACTTGCAGAGAGTTGAAACTCTTGTAAAATACTTCGGTTGAGTAGTGAAAAAATTGCAGCTTTGCTTCAGCAATTCTTCTAACCCTTCAACCTGCCTCAGCCAGACAGTGCCGTTGCTTCCAGCTACAGCAATTTGCTTTCCCTCTCCACTCCAACTGACACTAACAACATTCTCCTCGAACTCAAATTGAGCAACCTGCCGCCCCGCTAAATTCCACAGCCGTACAGTCTTGTCAATTCCCACTGTAGCAAGCCGTTCTCCGTCGGGACTAAAACTAATTGATTTCGCATCAAAATGCAAGGTTTGAAATTCCTTAACTAATTCTTTTTCTGACAGATTCCACAGCCCAACTTTGCCATTCAATGTTACTGTAGCAAAGCGATACTGGTGTTCAGCCGGAGTGAAACTCAGCCCAATGGCCTGAACAGGCAGTGTTTTTTTCAGCTTGCCCGACAAATTCCAAAGTCGCACTGTAGATTTGCCATCTAAAGTCGTTATGAAATCGCCGTTTGGGCTAAAATTTACGCTTCTCACTAAGCCGTTGTGACCTGGGAGTTTCAGGCTAGGCGATACTAATTGTGGCAGTTTAGACAAATCCCAAATTGCAGCATAGCTGTCTATCCCTGCCGCCGCTAATAACTTTCCTTCCGGGCTAAAACTGATGCTGGTAACAGAGCCTTTAATTCCTTTCAAAGTAGAAATATTTTTCCCTGATAAATTCCATATTTTAACTGTGCTGTCCCTTCCGGCGGTCGCTAAAAATTTACCATTGGGGCTAAAGTTTACCATATTAACTGACTGCTGCAAAGCTTTCCATTCAGCAATTTTTTGCCCGGAAAAATTCCAAATCCGAACTCTATCGTCTATTCCTGCGGTTGCTAAAATCTGCCTGTTTGGGCTAAAACTGACGCTGGTAACTGCACCTTTATGAGCTTTCCAGTTTATCTTTGTTGGCGGAACTGATGAGGCTTTTGTCTGCTGTGTTGCGCTAATTTTATCAAGAATTATTTGTAAGGCTAATAGCGGTCTAGTTGCCGGATATTGTTCTAGCTTGTGTTTAGTTTCAACCAATGTTTTTAATTTTTTACCGGAGGCGATCGCCCTCAATAAAGCTTCTGATAAAGCTTCGCTGTTTTCTGTCTTTTGAGATACCGCTAACAATAAAGCATCGCTGCCATTTTGTTCGATTTCAATACTTGCTTGGGCCAGTTTAAACCGCTGGTAAGCGAGAGTTGAAAAGCCGATCGCCCCCAGTAACGATGCTGCCAGTACCGCAGAACCGATGCCGATCCACTGTTTGGCTTTTTGTTTGGCAGAGTCAGCTTCAATCAACGCTTTTTCGGCATCACCTACAGCTTTTTTGGTTTCTAGTGTAGCTAAATGCAGCAGTTGATTTTGGTCGCTCAAAATAACTTTCTGGCTGGCAGTCAAAAACTGAAAATCTTCGTTTCTCAAACTTTTTCCTGCCGCCCAAACTAATGCTGACTGCAAATCATCCCCTCGCAACAGTTGGGAATCATCTTCACAGCTAGAATTTAGCCAGACTTTGATTGCTTCCGAGTAAGGCGAGAGTTTTTGTAATTTTTCTTCAATTAGTCCTTGGTTAAATACAGCTTGATAAATAGGATTAGAAATTGTTAGTTTTTCCCCCCGCTTAACGATTAATCCGCTTAAGCGCAACTCCATTTGTTCGGCACTACCATCGGGCACACTTTCAGTTTGTTCTAAAATTTGCTGATACAATCCTAGTCTCCTGACAATCCGCTGGTTTTCTTTGAAAAGCCGATCGCGAATTGTGGACAAATGTTCTGGAATATCCTGAGATTCCCAATTCTCCACGATTTTCAAGCGTACTACCTTTTCAACCCATTCTTGAGGATTTTGGATGGTATCTTTCCCCCCGAATGTAGGGGCGGTGCCCCCGTGCCCGCCCTGGGGTAAATCCGGGATTAAATCTGCATTTTCCAGCAAGAGTTTGCACAGCTTTTGAGTCAAAAAAGGTTGCCCGCCAGTCCAATACAATACTTCTCTCAAAACTTCCTGAGAGCTGTCTGTAAGCTCTGCCAATCCCGCTGCTAGCGGTTGCGCTTCTGTTTCGTCAAAACCAGTTAATTCGATCGCCTTGCCAATATTAAAAGGGGTATTGCTGGTGGCATTTTTCTCGCGGCACAAATCCGTCGGCGATGCTACGCCTAAGAGGGCCCAAGTTAGGCGATCGAACTCTGAATTGTTGGCGCGCTTGTTGTAGCACGATCGAATTAACGCTAAAAAATCGTCGGCGGGAAAATCTAGGGCGAGAATGCTGTCGATTTCGTCAATAAAAATGACAATATTGCTGGAAATGTTGGGTAACAGTACGGTTTCGATGAATTCGCTCAATCTTTGAACCGGAGTTAAAAAATTGCGATCGCGCCACCAAGTCCGCACGTTGACAATATCCGACAGGTTAAAGTTATTTTCCAGAATGCGTAGCAAACCAGCATACCACTGTTCGGGAGTGACGCCGCGGTTGCCAATTTCCGAAATGTCGATCGCAGCACAAGCAATTCCTTCATTTCTCAGCCGCTGAATTGTCCGCACCTGCAAGCTAGATTTGCCCATTTGCCGGGAATTCAAAACATAGCAAAATTCCCCGGCTTTCAATCCGTTATAAAGGTCGTCGTCGGCTTGCCGCTTCACATAATTGGGAGCGTTATTTGTCAAACTCCCACCGACTTGATAGTAACTGGGTTTTGTGGTATAATCCATAGGATAAAATGGTACAATAAAAAGATCACATTTTAGTCATTCGGCGGTTTAAACCGCTACTACATCATTTAAAATATCTCTTTACATCTACCGAAACGGGCACAATTAGTAAGGTGCGTCAGATCCGAAATCCTGAATAATTGCCCTATAACGAAAGTCGGACGCACCATACAATTTTAGCGCAGTTTCCCGCCACCAATAAGGCCTAATAACATGAAAAATGATTGGACTGGATATAACGACGACAAAGACAAGTTAAGAGCTGAAATTTGGTCTTCGCTGAAGCAGCAAGCCGCATCTGTTGGCGATCCGTTTGGTCATATTCCCAACTTTGTTGGGACCCAGTTGGCGGCGGAAAAATTGGCAAATTTACCAATTTGGCAACAAGCAAAAACGATTAAGTGCAATCCAGATGCGGCGCAAAATCCGGTGCGGATGCGAGCTTTGCAAGATGGAAAACGCCTGTATATGGCAGTACCGCGCTTGACAGACGATCGCTGTTTTGTTGAGTTAACCGCTGAGGATTTGCAGAGGCAAAATATATCAATTGCCGAAAGTGCGATCGCCCGTCAAGCACTCGCTTGCGGAAAATTGGTAAGTTTTGCAGAAATGGAGCCAATTGATTTAGTAATAGTCGGCTGCGTAGCAGCAGGGCCGGGCGGTGGAAGAACCGGGAAAGGTGCAGGTTTTGCCGATTTGGAATTGGCGATGTTGCAGGAATTCGGGTTAGTACAAATCGATACGCCAATTGTAACAACAGTGCATCCTTTGCAAATAGTCGAAGATTTGCGTTTACCAATGCAAGCTCACGATTGGGCACTGAATTCGATTGTTACTGCCCAGGAGGTAATTGAAACTAATACAATTTATCCGCGTCCAATTGGGTTAAACTGGGATAGTATACGGCCGGAACAGTTGGAACAAATTCCAATTTTGCGAAAGTTGAGAGAGCAAGACTAGATAACGAGTTTCTGTGCTATACTTGTCTAAAGTTTACTATTGTAGAATATGAAAGTTATTTTGGGCGACATCACAAAGCTCGAAGTTGATGCGATCGTGAATGCTGCAAATAGCAGCTTACTTGGTGGTGGTGGAGTAGATGGAGCAATACACAGAGCAGCAGGATCGGAACTTTTTGAAGAATGTCGATTACTTGGAGGATGTAAGACTGGAGATGCTAAACTAACTAAGGGATATAAATTGCCTGCACGCTTCGTCATCCACGCAGTAGGGCCAGTATGGCGGAAGGGTGTTGATGGAGAACCGGAACTCTTAGCGGAGTGTTACCGCAAGTGTATGCAAATTGCCGCAGAACGAGAGTTTGAGAGTTTGGCATTTCCTTGCATTAGCACCGGCATTTACAGCTTTCCTAAAGCTCTAGCAGGTGAGATTGCAGTGAAGGTATGCTCGGAATATATACAAAATAATGGTAGTTCTCCAAAAGTAATTTTTTGCTGTTTCGATCGAGAGAATTATGAGATTTATGAGAGAATTATATCTAAATACAACCCTACAAAACCTCTCTAAACCTTCATCTAACGCACCCTACAAGATAGTAGGGTGCGTCAGTACAGAAGTGTTTCCCAAGTCCTGTAAGTGTTCTAACTGACGCACCCTACAAGCCTCGTTAGTGGTTTAAATGCGTAACAGCTTATCGCAACAGGCACAATTAGTAAGGTGCGTCAGATCCTAAACTTTGAATCATCGCCTTAAAACTTCGTCTGACGCACCCTACAAGTTAAACGAACCGCGAAGGCGCGAAGGACGCGAAGTAATAAAGAAGAAGAAGAGGAAGAAGATAATTTCATGATATATCTACTTTGTGGTGAACACGCGCCATGCAATGAAAGCAGTAAAACCTAGATAACCAAACACAGTAATCCAGTCTAGCCAATTGTCGGAAGTTATCAAAAAAATATCGTTCACGGGCATTGTTCGCCTGATTATTAATTACAGAAATCATACCAAATCCAGGTTACTTATCCCCATCTCTCTGTTCTCTTCCTCTGCGTCAATAGCGGTTAAATCATTCCGATGCAACCGAAATTGAGATGACTGGCTTTTTGGGAAAATTATATTAACTTTTGTTCAGAGTTTCCCTATGCTTATTCAAGAAATCTAACAATGCTTCCGCCTGTGGGGATGGCTGTAAACTGGCGTAAGAATAGCGATACAAACCTCTGCAAATCAAAGATAACCGCGTTGGAAAATCAAGCACAGATGGGATATCGACGATCGCATCATCAACTGGTGGAATATCCCCTCGCTGACAATATACAGCATAGCTAATTCGAGGCGATTTAGCCCGACTGCTGCTGCGGCTTCCCCAGTGAAAAACGTATTGATCCCAGCACGATAGAGTACCAGCTTGTGTCGGTAAAGCCCGGATATCTTCCAAGGCAAATTTAGTAGCTTTTGTCTTGAGATTTTTGATAGCTTCAGCATACTCTGGATCGCGGTTTGCCGGAATCATGTACATACATGAATTGAGGGGATTTGCCTCAGTAATTGTCACCCAGATAGTAAGCACTGTCGGCATACCGTTGGAGTCTATAGTATTTTCGTACTCGGCGTCGCGGTGAGGCTCAAATCCTTTGCCGCTGTCAGAAGTTTCTATGTAATAAACCCAAAAATTTGGAACTAGCTTGTAGCCGTTTCCCAAAATTCCTGTCAAGGTTGAGTTAAAGTAACCAAATGCTTGATAGAAGACATCGTAGACGAGGGCAAACATTGTCGGAAACCCTGCTTTTCTGACATTTTCTATACAGTCGCGCATCTGGTGAATAGTAGCAGCAGGTATTACGCTAGGTGTTTGGAAATAGCCTTCTTCTCGTAGTTGCAGCCTGTACTCGTGAAATTCTGCTTTTTGGCTTCCCGAAAATTCTGAAAAGCCATCAAATGGTCGATCGGAAATAGTTGAATTGGGGTTAATCTTGCGCCAGTAGTTAATATCTTCTGCTTGTGGCAGAAGTGGAATTAATTTATCTAAGTCAAGAGACTTTCTCAGAGTGACGGTTTCTTCAGTCATCGATCCTATTTTACGTTGATACTGCACAGGGGAAAGCCGGGGCGATCGCTCTTTTGCGATATTTGTGCTGCTCTTTCCCCATACTGCTAATTCTACGTCATTAACGAGCTAAAATATCCAATTAATTAACTCCTAAATGTGTTGTAAAATATTGTCGATACAGTTCGCACCTCGGCACGCACTCGTTCCCCTGCAATTTCACCAACCCCAAACTGTCTAATTTAAACGCCTGCATTGCCTTTAATTGCACCGGAGAGTCCGCCACTACAATCTCTCTCATCCCCTGCGCCAACTCTGGATATTCTTCTAAATTCCACAATTGGCGGCGCAAATGGTCGCTGTAAATTCCCGCATCACTTGCAGCACTTTCTTTTAATTCATCTAGTGTCAAATCCGAACGCGAAATGTGATATAATGCAACTCGCACTAAATACGGATGACCGCCGACAATTGCCATCAAGTTTTCAACTTCTGCATCCGACCAATTCAAATTATGGCGCGCTGCTAAATCTTGTATTTGCTGAGAGTTGAATTCGGGCAAATCTACGGGCAGTCCGACGTTAAAAGGCGATTGATTGATGTTCATCGGGATGTAAACTTCGGTGGAGTGAACTACAATTAACCGCAGTTTTTTCCAGATGTCGCGTCGCTTCGATTCTTCGTGCCACGCCCGCAGCAGCCCTAAAAAGTCTTCGGCAATGTCGGGATATTGGAAAACGCGATCGATCTCGTCTAATCCTAAAATTAAAGGACTGTCGATTTGCGGCAAAATGTATTTTTCAAAGTAATCTTTGCAGTTGACTTTGCTGCCAAAAATCTCGTCCCAATAATCGTCTAATTGATTTGGTAAGTGCAACTCGCGGCCGACGTAAGCGCAAAACCACTTTAAGAATTTATCTAAGTTGGCAAATACGGCTTTATCTACTAACTGAAAAGTTAGCGACACGGTGCAATAGCCTTGACGGGCTCCGTGATGCAAAATTCTTGCCATCAAGGAAGTTTTGCCCATTTGTCTCGGTGCTTTAATTCTAATTAACGCGCTGGGCTGCACAATAGTTTGATAGCAGCGTTCTTCGATGGGCGGGCGTTCTACATAAAATTGAGAAGCGACATCGACTTGTCCTCCCGGTAATTCTGGTTCGGCGGCGGGTAGAGGTATTTCGTCGCTGCTAATTTCTAATAGCTGTTTTTGTGTTAAATCTTCCGTTTGTTCTGTGACGGATGCGGGTTTTTCTGCTAGCAAATTCAGAACTTCTTCGATAATAATTGGAGTGTCGGCGGTGGTTTTCCATTCCCTCTGTTTGATGCGGTACAGATAGCCCCGCAAGTCGTGATTTAGAGGCGCGTTCAGCGGAAAACCGACGCGGATGGGGAGAATTATTGGTTTTCTGTCAGGGCGGGAGTCTTGTAGTTCTTTTGCTTGCTGAACTTGATATGTTAGTAGTTCGCTTTGGTTTCCCGTTGGCGGCAGCAGCAACAACAAATAATCGCATTCTTGGAGGAAGAAATTAATGCGATCGAACCAATTATCTCCTAATCTAATGTTATTTTCTGCTGTGAAAACTGTATGACCGATCGCGCTTAAGGCCGTTTCTAACTGTTTTCCCAACTCGCGATCCGGTTCGGCGCTGCGATAACTCACAAATACTTTAACAATTCTGCGGCTGCTGGCTGTTTCCCCCGCTGGTGGCAAATTGTCCAGCTCGTCTAAATTTTCCGGTTCCTCAAGTTTAGCCGATCGATGATCGCTAGCAGCCAGAGTCATTTCAAAAGCCGCGAACAACTGTCGAATTTTACTCAAATCCGCACCTTCTCTACCCTGTTTAATTTTGCTGACTGTATCGGCACCGACGCCAGATTCAGCCTCGATTTCCGTCAGAGTACCTCTAATGTTATTTCGGTCAGACCATTCTTGGAGCGCCTCGTTAAGTTTCTTTAAGCCAGAGGCAGTGAGAATGCGACCGCGATCGCGTTTTGACTTGAGCACTTCGCTTGCACTGAAAGGGGAACGAATCTAGAAATTTTAACGCCTTAAGTCCCTATTTTAGGCGATTTTAAGGAAGATAGTCAGCCAGCCGGAATTTAAGGGATTTTACTTGGAGATGTTTTTAGGGCGATCGACTCCTCAAACTCTGTCCTGATAACGGATTCAACAGTTGAATATATTTGAGGAGAAAAAGTTTTTCTTAACTCCCCAATCTCCGCCGCTAATGACGATTTAACTTTTTAGAGTAGATACACGAAGCAAAAAAGGAGCACCCAAATGAACAAAATCTTACACAGACTGGCAATGGCCGCTTTGGGAACTGCCGCCATTTTCACAATTAATACACTTAATAATTTAACAGAAGCATCAGCCGCTGGTAAATTTGACGAACCAGAAATTTATCAAAACACAGTTTTTCCACTTGGCGTACCGGGTCAGTTCCATAAATAGGCAAATTCATTGATGGATTTAATTTAATTAAGGAGAAATTATGAAGTCTACACTCTGTTCGCCGCAACCTATAGCTACAAAATCTGACTCGGTTGATGCTGAGGCGATCGATGCCTGCACTGCACTTGCGTGGGTGGAATTGGTAGCATTAGATGCCAGCGCTCTCACGGGGGATGATTGGCTGGCTTTGTGCGATGATATAGATAGCGGGGAAATCTACCGCTGCTGGTTTTTGTGGCGCGATCGCGAAGTTAGCGGTAATTGGGAAGCTTACGATCCTTTGAGCGATCGCCGATTTGTTGCTAAAGGAAAAGTTTTTCTCAAAGCCGCGATCGACTCCCTTGAAGATGCTAGAAATCGGGAAGTCGCCTAACTTGAATTCATCTCAGGTGAAGAAATTTTGTGTCTACAAAACAAGAATTCTGCCACTAAAATTCGCCCCTGTACAAACTTTCGTCTCCCTCCGCGAGACTCGAAAAAAAAGGGGTAATAGAACCGGATTTGATATGAGTCCCGGAAACGGAATACTCTCAGAGAAAATAAAAAAAATACGGCTGCGGGCAAGAGTTGACTGTATGATGCTAGGTGCTTCGTCTCGAAAGCGGTCGAGAACACTGTGACCGCCGCTTTCTCGTTGCAGCCGTTAAATTCTTTCTCTTCAAACATGACTCCTAAACTGCGATGGCTGTTGCCGGCCGCCCTTAGTCTTTTCTCGATCGCCCTTCCCGCAAAAGCTGATACACTAACATCTTGGCACTTCGATGCCCGCGAAAACCAACTCAATTTAACCACAGATTCAGGAGTTCAGCCGGAAGTTAAACTAATTGCTAATCCCACCCGCTTAGTAATTGATTTACCGGGAATAGTTTTGGAATATCCCGAAACTCCTCAAAGCTACAACTCAGCTATTCAACAAATTAGAGTCGGGCAATTTGACACCGGAACTACCAGGTTAGTGATACAATTAACTCCAGGTTATAAGTTAGACCCGCAAAAAGTCCGAGTCATTAGAGAATCTGCCACGCGCTGGTCATTTCAGTTGCCAAATCCCGAGCAAATAGCGGGAAACGAGTCTTTTATACCCACAGCTATTACCCGCATAGAACAAGCAGCAGGTCAAGTTACGCCCACTGTTTCGCCGGGAAATCAGAGAAACTATTCCACTGATTTGGGGATGTCAACAGGTTCGGAAATGAGCGCAATCAAGCCTCAAATCGAAAGTGCGATCGCACAGTATAGATCCCTCAGCGCCGGAATGTTTTTTCTGGATTTAGATACAGGAAACTATTTGGATATCAAGGGCGATCGAGTATTTCCGGCCGCCAGTACCATCAAATTACCCATTCTGATTGCTTTTTATCAAGATGTAGACGCAGGCAAAGTTAGCCTAGACGAAACATTAGTTATGAAGTCCGACTTAGTTGCCAGCGGTTCTGGAACTATGCAAGACAGACCAAATGGCACTCGGTTTAGCATCAGAGAAACCGTAGATAAAATGATTACCATCAGCGACAATACAGCCACCAACATGATTATTGAACGTTTGGGGGGAATTGCTAAACTCAACGAGCGTTTTCGCAGTTGGGGATTAACTGATACCAGAATTCGCAATTGGCTCGGCGATTTTCAAGGAACAAATACCACAAGTTCTGTGGATATGGTAAAGTTGCTGGCGATGCTGTCTCGCGATAAATTAGTTTCTGAACAGAGTCGGGAACAAGCTTTAGAATTATTGCGGAATACTACAACTAGAACGCTGTTGCCCTCCGGTTTGGGGCCCGGTGCAGTTATTGCGGACAAAACCGGAGATATCGGCTTTGTAGTTGGCGATGCAGGAATTATAGATATGCCCAACGGTAAGCGTTATTTAGCGGCAATCTTTGTCAAACGTCCTTACAATGACCCGATTGTGAGAGATTTTGTGCGTCGAATTTCGCGGATTGTTTACAATTATTTAGACCAACCTGCGGCGAGAGTACCGGATAATTTACGTTAATCTGAGATGTTGCACCATTGTCAATCAGCCTTTTGAACGGACTCTGGGGCCCCTTCCACAAGAAAATCTACTCTTTGTGGAACAGGCATCTTGCCTGTTCTTGAGAAGCAATATCTCACGTTGATCAGACAATTCGGCGATTGAAATCGCTACTAAACAAACAAAGTCCGCGTTCGCGGACTTGAAGAGAAGATTTTTAATTACTAAGGACTATTCTTTGCGCTCAATTGCTACAGTCAAATGAGCCGCAACTGCCCCCACTGTAGCAAGTACAGCAGCAATTGGAAAGACTACTGAGCCGGCAACGCCGCCTACCAATCCAGCCATCAGCGGAATGTCTGCCAAAGTCCGCCCTTGCGAGTTTTTGATGACGAGGCGGCGGAGTTTTCCTTGCTGAATTACTGTAGTTTAGACTAAAAAATGAGTGCAGCTAAAAGTAGCCACCTTTTAACAGAAGGCAAGATGTTGCTCAAAAAC
>NZ_JAUBOV010000065.1:0-44405 GCF_036700405.1 Microcoleus sp. T3_D1 | reverse complement strand
TGTTCAAGGCGGTTGAAACCGCTACCGACTTTTCCCCGTGTCTAAAGCCAGGGGCTTGCGTCTCGTTTTCCGGTCAGATGTAACCAATTTAATCCTGGTTCGATCGCGCATCATCTCAAACAAAAAAACCTCACGGATGGAGGTTTTTTGATGATTATTGGCGATCGTCGGACAGGTTAAAACATCCTGTCCCTGCATAATGCCCACAGCACTAAGACTCAATTCTTAGCGGTAGTCAGTGCGCGCCGCGGGTTCGCGATCGCTCGTTGTAGTTGTATAGCGGACATTTTCTTCGCGTTTGCGGGGAATCAAACCCAACAAACCAGACAAGCCTAGCAATCCCAACCATCCCCAATCAAAATCGCGATCGGTTTCAGCATTGTAGACATCGGAGCGAGGAGTGGTGGTGGTTGTAGTGCTGTTAGTACCGGAAGTAGTGCCACCAGTTGTATCTGTCTGAGCTGAAGCAGGGAGATGAGCAGGTGCTAGGGCTAAACCAGCAGCTATAATACCTGCACCGATTGCTTTGGATAAATCAGAACGTTTCATAATTCAGCTCCTCTCTGTTGGCTAAAATCTTTAACTATCAAAACTATGTCGATCTGCAGACAGGTTAAAACATCCTGTCCCTGCATAAGACCGACAGCACTAAGACTCAATTCTTAGCGGTAGTCACTACGCACAGCGGGTTCGCGATCGGTCGTTGTAGTGGTATAGCGGACATTTTCTTCGCGTTTGCGGGGAATCAAGCCCAACAAACCAGACAAGCCTAGCAGTCCCAACCATCCCCAATCAAAATCGCGATCGGTTTCAGCATTGTAGACATCGGAGCGAGGAGTGGTGGTGGTTGTAGTGCTGTTAGTACCGGAAGTAGTGCCACCAGTTGTATCTGTCTGAGCTGAAGCAGGGAGATGAGCAGGTGCTAGGGCTAAACCAGCAGCTATAATACCTGCACCGATTGCTTTGGATAAATCAGAACGTTTCATAATTCAAATGCTCTCTGTTGGCTAAAATCTTTAACTATCACAACTATATCGATTGGCTTTTAAAGTTAAATCCACCTCTAGCAGTAAAGATGGTTATGTTCCACGTATAACTACAGATTGATATCAAATTTTTAGCAGGCGCACAAAATTAAAGATTGCTCGCGGAGGCACTCCGGCACTAGAAATCGCGGGTCTGACACCTCACTCGGTGGTGAGGCAGTGCGGCACTCTCGACAACAGACAAGGTGTTGTTGACAAAAAACGGTAAACTCAGATATTGCACAGATAAGTGTTGGAAGTCGATCGACGGAGATAAAAACTTTTGGGAATAGAGCTACGCAGCTACGTATTTCTAGACAACTTGCAGCCGCAGCACGCAGCATACATCGGCACCATCGCCGCCGGATTCTTGCCGCTGCCGGGGGATGCGTCGCTGTGGATAGAAATCTCGCCCGGTATCGAAATTAACCGAATTACCGATGTCGCCCTCAAATCCGCCTCCGTGCGCCCGGGAGTGCAGATAGTCGAACGCTTGTACGGCCTTCTGGAAGTACACTCGAGTCAGCAGGGGGAAACGCGGGCCGCAGGCAAAGCAATTCTAGAATTCATCGGACTCCGCAGAGAAGAAGGTATCAAACCGCGAGTGATTTCCAGTCAAATTATTCGCAACATTGACCCCCACCAAACACAATTAATCAACCGCACCCGCCGCGGACAGTTGCTGCTGGCGGGACAAACGCTTTACGTCTTAGAAGTAGAACCGGCGGCCTATGCAGCGCTGGCGGCCAATGAAGCAGAAAAAGGCGCATCTATTAACATCTTAGAGGTTCAGGCTGTAGGAAGTTTCGGACGGCTTTACCTCGGCGGCGCAGAACGAGATATTATAGCAGGTTCCCAGGCAGCAATTGCGGCGGTGGAAAACGTGACGGGTCGAGAAAATCCAGCAATTGTTGGTCGCAAGGAATAGCCGTTAAAGGAGATGCAATTATGGCAAATACACAGCATTTAGCGCTGTTAAAAAAAGGTGCAGTTACTTGGATTGAATGGAGAACTCTCAACCCAAATATAGAACCGGATCTCAGCGAAGCTAACCTCGCCGAAGCAAATCTCAGAGGTGCACATCTTGGGCGATCGAACCTTTTTAAAGCAGATTTGTTTAAGGCTAAATTAATTGCGGCCAACCTCGCCGAATCTAATTTTAGTTTAGCAAATCTTGCCGGAGCGCAACTGCTCGAAACTAATTTAATTAAAGCTAATTTAACTGGAACCAACCTCCGCTCTGCCGACCTCAAGGGAGCTGATTTGAGCGGTGCTAATTTAATTGGAGCTGACCTCACCGCTGCCAATCTCCAACAAACCGATTTCGCAGATGCGAATTTAATCGGTGCGGTGATGTTTCGAGTTAATGCGATGGGCGCGAACCTCAACTTTGCTAATCTCAGTCAAGCTAATCTGACTCAAGCCGAATTGATTGAAGCACATTGCTATGCAGCTAATTTCTCTAAAGCTAACCTCGGAGAATCTCACTTCACTGGAGCATATCTTTTCAGAGCCAATCTCAGTTTTGCACAGTTGAGCGCGGCAGATTTCCGGTGGGCAAACCTCGGCAAAGCTGATTTGAGAGGGGCGAATTTGACCGGGGCAAATCTTAGGGGAGCGAACTTGGCGGGAGCTAATCTGGGCGAAGCTATTTTGAAAGGAACAATCATGCCTGACGGCAGCATTGTGTGATAAATATTGGATAATATTTATTCCTCTAAAATAACCGCGATAGTTAAAAAAAAGCCAGTGGCGCGTTTACCGAAAGCATTGCCAAAACATTAATTTTTGGGGCTGGTTGAGGTTTTCTCTAAGGCTCGCGAATTAAATAACTTACAATTTTAATTGTTATTGTGGGATGGGCGTCCCGCCCGTCCTTTTTGGACGGGCGGGACGCCCATCCCACAAACTTGTGGAAGTTATTTAATTCTCATTCCTAAAATACAAATCCAAGATTGAGTAAACCCGCCTCGGCTCAAAACTCGCAACTGTCGATCGATTAATTTTTGCCAGGGGGCGATACTTGATAAAGTCCTCTAACGGGCCCTGCCTCAGTCGGTGAACCTTCCTGCTGTGTTGGAAGTGTAAACTGATCTTGGAGTCCGGCGGGAGTAGGGAAACAGCCGCTCGGTTGAGCTGCTAGCTGGCAAGCTGCAGGCAGTGCCATGATTGAGGCATCGAAGGGATTAACTGCATCTGGAACGCGGAGAATCGGGTCGCTGGAAACCTGTCGCTGCATTACTCGGCGGTAGAGGCCGTTGACGCGGCTAGCATCCCTCTCCATTTCTTTTTCGGGAAAGGCAACCACGCCGCTGGGGGAACCGATGCCTAAATAGTCGCCCAAGTAACCTTGCAAGCTGACGTTGTGGTAAAAGTCTCCTGAAGCTTCAAAGTATTGTCGGTTGAAGTCGTCGGCAATCGGGTGAAATCGCTCTGTTTGTGCTTGAGCTGGTTTGACGGATGCCAGCGCGGCAGAGGCGACAGCGAGAATCAACGCGCCGCTCAGGCTTTTTAACTTTTGACTCATATATTTGGGCCTCCTTAATTAATTCCGATTCCACTTTGACACTCCCTGACCTAAAGGAGAGGGATTCTTAATTCAGCGACTGACCTTAAAATGTTGCGTCCTTTCGGCAATCCTTAAACTTTTCAACCGTGCAATTGCACCAATTGACGAGCTTAACTCACAACCACCCCAGAGGGTCTATCTCCAAAAGCGTACTAGGATACGAACCTAGAGTTCGGGTGTGCCCCACCCTACGGGAATTGAAACAAATTATTGATTTTCTGGTGCGTGAGAATGCGTTGATTCCCCAGCTCTGTTTTACAAGGTTTTCGCTACCCTTCTTTTTGCTTTTAAAAAGCTTTCAGGTTCGAGGGTGCCGACTAAAAGCCGCTTCACAACCGCCCACCTTGGGAATTACAACCATGTCTATTCTATCAAAAAGCCGTCAAGCGATTTTAGATTTTAGATTTTAGATTTTAGAATTGAAGCATTGACTTGCGCGAGATAAATACGTTCGGCAAGTTTCATCGGAGACAGGTTTTTTATTTCACCGGTCCTGAGTTGGCGCGTTGGAATGAATCCGGGGGCTTTTATCCTGGATGCCTTCGGTCAAGCGAAGGACGGGATTTTCAACCCAATTTTTTGATAAACTGATTATCGGCGGATTATTTGTGTTTTTTACAGGGTGTGAGTTATGGATGCTGCGGATTTGAAGGTGTTGCGCGATCGACTTCTCGATTTGTTGTGCGAGTTTGCCTATCGCGAAGGCGATTTTGTGCTGTCTTCGGGGCAGAAAAGTTCTTATTACATTAACTGCAAACCGGTGACGCTGCACGCTGAAGGTGCTTTGGCAACGGGACGTTTGCTGTTGTCGATGCTGTCGTCGGAGGTGCAAGCTGTGGGCGGTTTGACTTTGGGTGCTGACCCGATTGTAACTGCGGTAAGCGTGGTTTCGGCTCTGGAAGGTCGATCGATTCCGGCGCTAATTGTCAGAAAGGAGACGAAGGGACACGGGACAATGGCTTATATTGAGGGGCCGCTGTTGCCAGAGGGCACGAATGTGGCGGTTTTGGAGGATGTGGTGACGACGGGTAAGTCGGCGATGCAGGCGGTGGAACGGTTGCGGGCGGCTGGTTATAAGGTCGATCGCGTGTTGTCGCTGATTGACAGGGAGCAAGGTGGTGCCCAGTTTTATCAATCTGTTGGATTAGAGTTTGAAACAGTTTTTACGATTAAGGATCTTCAAAAGTGGATGGCTAGCAAAAAATAGGCAAAAGTGCGATGCCCCTCGTTACTAGGTTCTACCTGGTAACGCAGATGCTTTCGCTCTGCCTCATGTTAAAAATGGTGCAAGATATCAATCTTAACCAGCCAGTTTAATGCTATGAAAACCCTCCGTTTTATTGACTTATTCTCAGGAATAGGCGGCATGAGATTAGGGTTTGAATCCGCCGCTCGTTCCTTGAATCTGGAAACAGAATGCGTATTAAGCAGCGAAATCAATCCCGACGCTCAATTAGTTTACCAGAAAAACTTTGCCGACACACCTTTAGGCGACATCCGATTAATTGACAAACTGCCTGAACATGAAATTTTACTAGCGGGATTTCCTTGTCAGTCTTTCTCCTATGCTGGCAAAAAAGAGGGCTTTGGAGACACCAGAGGCACCCTATTTTTTGAGATTGCAAGGTTAATTGATACCTTTAAACCTCAAGCATTTATTTTCGAGAACGTGCGGGGGCTTGTCAGCCACGACGGCGGCAGAACCCTCGAAACTATTAAGGGCGAAATCAAAAGCCGAGGTTACAGCTTCGATTATTTTTTGCTAAACAGCTCTAACTTTAGCTTACCTCAGAACCGCGTCCGAGTTTACCTAGTAGGAATTTTAAATGCTTCGCCCCAATTTAAGCTAATTTCCGACGTAGGCCCAAAAGATTCGCATTCCTCTAGTCATCAACAGCTATCGTTCTTTTCCCCGTTAAGTCAACCTGTCACACTTGCAGATATTTTGGAAGACAATCCAGAACCAAAATATGATTGTTCGCCAGAATTTGTTAATGCGTTGAAACAAATAGTTAACAATGATTTCAGTCGCTTGCACGGTAGGCGGCTAATTGACTATCGCGGCGGCAATTCGATTCATTCTTGGGAACTGGGTTTGCGAGGCGAGTGCAGTTTAGACGAAATTGAATTAATGAATCTTTTTATCTTGAAAAGGCGCAATAAAGAATTTGGCGCTGACCAAGATGGCAAGCTATTAACTAAAGAGCAAATAGCTACTTTTTTTCCTCATCCCAATCTCGATGAGATGCTGTCTTCCTTGGTAACAAAAAAGTACCTGCAACGGAACAACAATCAATACAAACCTGTATCCGGTAACTTTTCCTTTGAAGTCTATAAATTTCTAGATCCGCAGAAAATTTCTGTAACAATAGTTGCCAGTGATGCTAATAGATTAGGAGTTTACTCTCATAACCGAGTCCGCAGGATTACTCCCCGCGAGGCGGCGCGGCTACAAGGTTTTTCAGATAGTTTTATTTTGCATCCTAATGATGATAAAGCTTATCATCAACTGGGTAATAGTGTAAGTATTAATGTAGTTAAAGCTGTTGCTCTAGAAGTTATCCAGAATGTTTTGTGCTCTACCAAACAAAAAGTTAGCGCCTGGTGAATTGGGAAGGGCGGGCGGAGTGTTTCGGCTCACCCTAGCAACTAGCTTTGCGCTACAGGTTCCTTAGCCAAAAACTTCTCTAATTCCGTCCAAGCATCGACATCAACCTTAGATCGGTGTTTTATTGGGTGGGATTAGAAACTATCTCGGCTCTAATTTTATCAAAATCAGCTCAGGTACTTGAAGCACAAGGGAAAATAAAGTTTTCGGTGCTAAACAAGCGCAAGCTTTCAGGTTCAGAATCTCTACCAATCGGCTGATTTTAGCAGAGGGAAGTTATAACCTGAGTGAGATATTAACTAGAGAAGACTGTTTTAAAATGTTAGATGACGCGCAAGGAGAAGCAGTAATGATTTTACCTGCATCTATTAAAAGGAAATGGAAACTACTGGCAACAGCCTTTATTTGTCCTCTGACACTAATTGGTGTTGGCATTCAGCAACAACCGCTTCAAGCACAACAAAATCCATCTAAGACTAATGTTGCTGCTTTGCCAGATGGTATTTACCTGTACGGGGATTCGCCACAGCCCAACCAAGTTCTTCAAAACTATATCGTGTTTCAACGCCAGAACGATCGCGTCGTTGGTGCAATCTACGCGCCGCGATCGGACTTTGCGTGCTTCACTGGTAAAATTCAGGGAAATACACTGTACGGGAAGGCAATCTCAGCCGGAAAAGTTCAAACAATTGAAGTCAATACTCAGCTAACAAATCTGCATTCTATCCGCACAATTAGCTCAAACGATCGCCGCATTCTTTCAACGTGCCAAGATACAGCGCGATCTAACATATCCCGGTAAATCTTTTACTTAGCTCAAATGGTGCATGAGGCTGGCGGTGCGTTACACGGCGTTAACGCACCCTACGAATTAATCCAATTAGCTTTGGGCTACAGGTTCCTTAGCCAAAAACTTCTCTAATTCCGTCAAAGCATCGGCATCCACCTTAGTCTGCATCGGACAGAACTTAGGGCCGCACATCGAACAGAATTCAGCAGTTTTGTAGATATCCGCCGGCAAAGTTTCGTCGTGATATTCCTTTGCCCGTTCTGGATCTAATGACAGCTCAAATTGACGGTTCCAATCGAAATTGTAACGCGCTTTCGAGAGTTCATCATCGCGATCGCGCGCACCCGGACGGCCCCGTGCAATATCTGCAGCGTGAGCCGCGATTTTGTAAGCAATCAGCCCGTTTCGGACATCCTCAGCATTCGGCAACCCTAAGTGTTCCTTCGGCGTCACGTAACACAGCATTGCAGTACCGTACCAACCAGCCATCGCGGCCCCAATTGCTGAGGTAATGTGGTCGTACCCAGGCGCAATATCTGTCACCAACGGCCCCAAAACATAGAAGGGTGCTTCCGAACATTCCTCCATTTGTTTCTTGACATTAAACTCAATTTGATCCATCGGCACGTGGCCGGGGCCTTCCACCATTACCTGCACATCATGTTCCCAAGCTTTGCGAGTTAATTGTCCCAAAGTTTTGAGTTCAGCTAATTGAGCATCATCCGACGCATCGTGAGTGCAACCGGGGCGCAAAGAATCTCCCAAACTAAACGAAACATCGTATTTTTTGAAGATTTCAATGATGTCGTTAAAGTGAGTGTAGAGAGGATTTTGTTTGTGATGATGCAGCATCCACCGCGCCAAAATGCCGCCGCCGCGAGAGACAATCCCAGTCAACCGATTTTTTACCAACGGCAAATGCTCGATCAAAATTCCGGCGTGAATAGTTTGGTAATCAACACCTTGTTGAGCGTGTTTGTCAATGATGTGAAGAAAGTCATTCGGCGTCAGACTTTCCATATTACCATGAACGCTTTCTAAAGCTTGGTAAATTGGTACAGTACCGATCGGCACTGGTGAAGCTTTGATAATCGTAGTGCGAATTTCATCCAAATTCCCGCCGCCGGTGGACAAGTCCATCACGGTATCAGCGCCGTATTTCACTGCTAGTTTAAGCTTGTCAACTTCTTCTTCCATATTGGAAGAGTTGGGAGATGCACCGATATTAGCATTGACTTTGCATTTAGACGCAATGCCGATCGCCATCGGTTCCAAATTCGGGTGATTGATGTTAGCGGGAATAATCATCCGTCCCCGCGCTACTTCCGCGCGGATAAGTTCGGGCGGGAGATTTTCTCGCTTAGCAACAAAGTGCATTTCCTCAGTAATTACACCTTGGCGGGCGTAGTGCATTTGAGATACATTGCTTTGGCCCTGACGCTTAGCGATCCATTCGGTACGCATATTTAATTTCCTTGATAAACAGCTTCCCTCCGCTGGTATTACCCAGACTCAGGTTCTAAGGGTGTTTTCTCAGCCCGGATATTCGGGCACCCCTAGCTAAGCTGTTGATTGTATCACCGATTTCTGTGCGCCACGGCGGCAACTAAGGAAATCTTAATATTGAGAGATAGATGAGGGGAGCGAGATCCCTTTTGGGGCTTCTGATATTTCTGCTGTTTAAAAAGTACACGCCACCGAAGCTATCCCGAAGGGAATCGCACCCCATTTAACAACCTAAAAACAATCACACCTCATCAGGATTAATCCCCATTTCGCGCAATTTTGCTGCTAGGCGATCGGCGCGTTGTTTTTCTTCCTCCGCGCGAAGGCGTTCTTCTTCAGCGCGAAGGCGTTCTCGTTCCGCCCGCAGGCTTTCTTGTTGAGCACGTTCCTCTCCAATTAACAGCAAATTTCCTTCACTATCCCACCAACGCAACCAAGGCAAATTCATCTCATCATATTCACCTTGCCAAATTCCCAACTCAACTCCAAGCTGAGGAATCGGATAGCAACCCCGCTCATTTGCACTCATTAGCTGATAGCGATTATCCTCTAAATGATACATTTCTACAGCCGCTTTTTTCACTTCATAAATGCCGTAGTAAGGCACGCGAATCGCCTGTTCGTAAACCCAAAATTTGCCCACCTTTTGTTCTTCGGCTTGACCTGGTTCGGGCGGTGGCGTTCTGTCTCGCTCTTCTGCACCGTTCCCCGACACAAATTCCAGTACAATCAGCGGTGCAACGTATTCTTTCCACAATACATAAGAACGTCGCACCTCACCATTTAATAGTGGGGGAACATTCGGCACATAAAACCAATCTGGCGCTTCTGCACCGCGTTCGAGAGGGTCAGTTAAACGCCAATAAATCCCACAATCTTGACCGATACGATAGCGTCCGTCAGGATGAATTCGTTGCAATACTGGTCGGAGTGAATCAGTGAGAATAATGCTTTGAGGAAGTTCTTGAAAGTTTTTCACAAAAGTACCGTCCGACTCGGGTAATTCAGTGTGGTCTGGGAGATGGGTGACTTCCAATTCAAATGATTTGGCAATAGTCATAAAACTTGCGCTGATTTGAGGAATTAAACTTATTATAGTAGAATGAATAAGGAAGAAGCGAAATTTGGCTAATTACAAGCCCCCGGTAAATCAGTAAAATTTAATCATCAAAAAGTCAGCCTAACCCAATATAAAATCAACGCTCACTTCTAAATCAGGAAAAGCCAGCGGCGCAACTTGTTGACCGCGCCAAAACTTGAGCATTAAACTATAACCGTTCGGGCCCGGCTGACGGTAGACTTCCAAACAATTTTCTACTAAATCTACCAGCCAAACTTCCTGAATGAGCGATCGCGCGTAAATGGATACTTTCACATCTCTGTCATAATCAACCGTACTATCTGAAACCTCAACTAACAGCAAAACTTCAGACGGTACTGGATGGGCTGTGGCGTAGTAATCAGCACGAGGTTCCAGCAATACAACATCCGGTTGAGGTTCAGTGTACTCCGTCAACTGGATAGGGTCTTGGACACCCAAAATAGCAAGATTTTGTGGAATCACGCTAAAACTGCGGATCAGTCGTCGCACACAACTTGCGTGACGAGTACCAATTGCAGCCATTTTAACAATCTCTCCTTCTATGAGTTCTACCCGATCGCCCTCGGAGAGAATACCCGCCTCAGTCATCAAATGATATTCTTTTACTGTAAATAACCGTTTTTGAAGCTGAACAGACATATAACTATTCTCCTTGTTTGCAGCTTACCTAAATTTACCATAAAAAAAACCGCCCCAAACAGATAATGTACTTCCTTGTAGATATTGAATCCTGCTGGTTATGGCAATTACTTCTCTAATTTCTCTACAGTTTCACTATTAATTATTCTTGCTCTTCCCGAACAGGGTTTTTGGGATAATAATTATTTCATTACCCCTTGACGATAGCTAGACAATCATCTTTCATTGCAGGCTAGGTACGATGTTTCCCGACGCGCACAGAAGAAGACGATACAGTTTGTACCGTTTGGGCTTTGGGCCAATACAGAGATTGCTGTTGTTCTTGTCGGTGAGCATCTTTAACTCTGAGCGAGAAGAGCTTTCAGTTCTGATTCTGTTTCCCACATTTCAATCTTGACAACTCCTGACATTTTCGCTCTTTATATTTGGGTAGTAACTCACAAAAAGAACATCTACTAACTGTAGCACTTTTTTAGAAACTTGGTATAATTATTGAAACTCATTTGAAGCTTTGTGAATTTATTTTTTTATTATTTTTAACATTGTTAAATATTCTTTACTGATTGATACAAAAATATAATTAAATGATATTGATTTGAGTGCAATCCGATGGAGCCAAGGAGAGTAAAAGCCAATAAATAAATAAATTACACTTTATTAACTTTTAATATGTTTTAATATTTTTAGTGCATCCTAGATAGATCGGCATAGTCCGCTAAAAGCAAGCATAGCCTTTCTAAGATAGTGAACTTTTGGCGGTAGAAAAAGCCATTCTGACTCGCTGCCCTTGGCTCCTCTACGCTTTGTAGAAAAGTCCGGGCAAAAACTAAGCTAACTTTTGTTGAGTAAATTACTATGTTAGAATCAGCTCTAACAATAATTAAGTTTTAAAACCGGCCTGAACCTCACGCTCAATTCCCTTGCGATCGCTAGAATAACAATGACTATCAACTTAGCTGGCTATCAATTCGTTGAAACCCTCCACAGCGGGATCAGAACTTCAGTCGATCGCGCTCGCAAGGATTCGGACTTGTCCAGCGCGATCGTCAAAACGCTAAAGGCTGAGTATCCCACTCTTTCTGACATCACCCGCTTGCGACACGAATATCAAATTCTGCACAGCTTGAACGTAGAAGCGATCGTCAAAGCCATTAGTTTAGAAAGCTATAAAAACGGTTTAGCACTAATATTAGAAGATTCAGGCTCCGAGTCTCTCAACGATTGGATGAAGCGGAAAAAACTCACAATCATTCAATTTCTTTCTTTGGGTCTCCAGCTTGTCTCGGCATTAGCAGAAATCCATAAACATAACATTATTCATAAAGATGTAAAGCCACAAAATATTATCATCAACCCAGGCACTGAAAAAGTTAAAATTATTGATTTCAGCATCGCTTCGCGCCTGGAACGAGAAAATTCGACCCTCAGCCATCCAGATTTGCTCGAAGGCACACTCGCCTATATGTCGCCCGAACAAACTGGACGGATGAATCGGTCAATTGACTACCGCACTGATTTTTATTCACTAGGCGTTACCTTCTATGAAATGCTCACAGGCGAGTTGCCCTTTAATTCCACAGACCCGCTGGAATTGGTACACAGCCATATTGCCAAAACTCCCATTCCCCCTCACCAGCTAAATCCTGAAATCCCACCACAAATTTCAGCGATTGCGATGAAGTTATTAGCTAAAAATGCTGAAGACCGCTACCAAAGCACTGAGGGACTAAAATTTGACTTAGAAACTTGCTTGGTAAAACTACAGGCTAGCGGATATATTTCCAATTTTGTTGTTGGAAGTGCGGATAAAGCAGGGCAATTAAATATACCGCAAAAGCTCTACGGTCGCGACCAAGAAATTGAAAAAATTCTAGAAACTTTCGATCGCGTTGCCAGTGGCACCACCGAATTAATGCTGGTTTCCGGTTATTCCGGGATAGGCAAAACAGTTTTGGTCAATGAAGTTCACAAACCCATTGTGCGGCAACGAGGTTATTTTATTGCGGGGAAATTTGACCAGTTCAAGCGCAATATTCCTTATGCTTCCCTGATTCAAGCATTCCAATCCTTAACTCAGCAACTTCTAACCGAAGGCGAAGTAGAAATCCAAACTTGGAAAGAAAAACTGTTATCCGCTTTAGGCGATAACGGACAAGTCATCATTGATGTTATCCCTGAAGTCGAATTAATTATTGGCAAACAGCCACCCGTAGCTGAGCTAGGGGCAACTGAAGCTCAAAACCGTTTCAGTCGCGTCTTTAAACAATTCATTGGCGTATTTACGACTATTGACCATCCCTTAGTTATCTTCCTAGATGACTTGCAGTGGGCGGATTCGGCATCGTTGAAATTAATTGAATTGCTAATAACTGATTCTGATAGCAACTATTTATTGCTGATTGGGGCATATCGAGATAACGAAGTTTTTCCCACGCATCCGACGATGCAAACGATTGACAAAATTCGCCAAACTGGTGCGACGGTGAATAATATTGTCCTTCAACCATTACACCTGGTTCATGTCGAAGAATTAATTGCGGATACTTTAAATGAATCTGGCGGTTCGGAATCCCTGTCTGTAAAGACGCGAAATTTCGCGTCTCTACTTTTTAATAAAACGCAGGGCAATCCTTTCTTCTTAAGTCAACTCCTCAAAACTCTCTATCAAGAAGATTTGTTGACTTATAACTTCACCCCCCTAATCCCCCCTTCCCAAGGGGGGACAAAGGGGGGTTGGCAATGGAATATTGAGCAAATTCAAGCGATCGGCATCACCGATTACAATGTTGTCGAACTGATTGCTAGAAACATACGCAAATTGCCCGACTATACACAAAAAGTATTAAAATTTGCTGCTTGTATTGGCAACACTTTTAACTTAGAAGTTTTGGCGATTGTCAATCAGGAATCATCCTTAATCACGGCGGCGCAATTGTGGGAAGCACTTCAAGCTGGGTTGATTTTAGCTTTGAGCAATGAATACAAAATTCCCCTCGTATTTAGTCAGGAACAATCGGGCGGTTTTAGCTTAACTGATGTGAAGGTTGACTACAAGTTTTTACATGACCGAGTGCAGCAAGCTGCCTATTCTTTGATTCCAGATGAGCAGAAAAAAGAAACCCACTTAAAAATCGGTCAACTGCTGCTGCAAAGTACAACGCCAGAAGACCGAAAAGAAAATATTTTCGCTTTAGTTAACCAACTCAATTATGGTACTGACTTACTTACCACTGAATCCCAAAAATATGAACTAGCCGAATTGAATCTGATTGCAGGTCAGAAAGCGAAAGCTGCTACAGCCCACGATTCCGCCGTCAAATATTTGCAAGTAGGTTTATCTCTGCTAGCGGTAGATAGCTGGGAGAATCGGTATGAACTGACATTAAGTCTGCATGAGGAAGCAGCAGAATCAGCATATTTGAGTGGTGATTTTGACCGAATGCAGAGATTCGTTGAGATAGTACAAAACTGCGCCAAAACGCTATTGGACATAGTAAAAGTGTACGAAGTCCAGATTCAAGCTTATATGGCGCAGAACAAGCTGCTCGAAGCATTGAATACGGGGCTGCAAGTCTTAAAGCAGTTGGAGGTAGAGTTTCCCGACTCGCCAAACCCATCTGATATTGGACAGGCGCTGGGGGAAACTGCGGCAATTTTGAGCGGAACCCGAATTGAGGACTTAATCGAGCTCCCTGAAATGACCGATCCTTATCAATTAGCAGCGATCAGGATTTTGTCAAGTATATTTTCTGCTTGCTATTCTGGGATGCCCGTACTGGTGCCTTTAACAGTGTGCAAACAGGTCAATTTATCCGTTCAATATGGCAATGCTTCTGTGTCTCCTTTTGCATATGCGGTATACAGTCTTCTTCTTTGCGGGGCGGTAGGAGATATTGAGCGGGGCTATGAGTTCGGTCAATTAGCTTTACGTCTAGTGTCAAAGTTAAATGCCAAAGAAATCGAAGCCAAGACTTGCCACTTAGTGTATGCTGCCGTTCAACATTGGAAAGAACACGTCCGAAATACCTTAGAACCTTTCCTGTCAGCTTTCTCTGGCGGGCTAGAAACTGGAGATTTAGAATATGCTGGCTATGCCGTCATGGTGTGGAGTCATTACTCGTTTTTTGTTGGCAAGCAACTAATGCAACTCGAACGAGAGATAGCAACTTATACAGATGCCCTTCATAAAATTAGCCAAGAAACAGCGCTTAATAATACCAATATTTGTTGGCAAGCCGTCTTAAATATGATGGAAAAAAGCCAAAATTTAGGCCATTTAAAGGGGGAAGCTTACGACGAAGACAAAATGCTGCCGCTATATCAGCAAACTAACAACCAACTGGCAATTCATTACTTATACTTGCACAAACTTGCGCTTTGTTATGTGTTTGATAATTACGCGGAAGCTTTAAAAAATATCCCTCAAGTAGAAAGTTCTTTCGGAGCATCTACAGGGCAGCTAACTGTTGTTATCTTCTATTTCTACGATTCTCTAGTACGGCTAGCTGTGTATTCTGAAACTTCGCAGTCCGAGCAACACGACATTCTTAACCGAGTACAAGCTAATCAAGAAAAATTGCAAAAATGGGCATATTATGCCCCAATGAATCATTTGCATAAATTCTATTTAGTCGAGGCTGAAAAGCATCGGGTTTTAGGGGAAAAATTAGAGGCGATCGAGATGTACGATCGCGCGATCGCTCTGGCCAAAGAAAACGAGTACATCAACGAAGAAGCACTAGCTCACGAACTCGCTGCTAAATTCTATTTTTCCTGGGGTAAAGAAAAGATTGCCCGCAATTACATGACCGATGCTTATTATGCCTATATGCGCTGGGGAGCTTTAGCTAAAGTTAAACATCTCGAAGAAAAATACCCGCAATTAATAGCGCGATCGCCTGCAGTCACGGAAACCCCTTTCAACCCTACGATGACAATTGCTCCTTTGACCATTTCAGGCGGTCAAACAGAGTTGCTAGACTTGGCAACTGTAATGAAAGCATCTAGTGCCATTTCTAGCGAAATTGTTCTACCTAACTTGCTCATCAAGTTAATGAATATTTTGATAGAAAACGCAGGCGCTGAAACAGGCTCGCTTATTCTCTCAAAAGAGGGTCAACTTGTTATAGAAGCGGCGGGGACTAAAGATCAAGTGCGAGTCCTAGAATCTTTACCAGTATCAACTTCTGGGCTAGTGCCTATCTCCGTACTTAATTACGTCACCAGAACTCATAAAGATGTCGTTTTAAATGATTCGGGCCTTGATGATATCTTTAACGCCGACCCCTACATTGCCCAACACAAACCAAAATCAATTTTGTGTGCGCCTATCCTATCTCAAGGTAAGTTAAGTGCCATCCTGTACCTAGAAAACAACGTGATTGCGGGCGCTTTCACCCCGAAGCGGGTAGAAGTGTTGCGGATGCTATCGGGACAAGCTGCGATCGCCTTAGAAAATGCCAACCTCTATCACACTTTAGAAGTCAAAGTAGAAGAGCGAACCGAGGAATTAAAAGCCAAAAATACGCGCCTAGAAGTAGAAATTCAAGAGAGACAGCGAGCCGAGCAAGCCGCCGAAGCAGCCAACCGCGCCAAGAGCCAATTTCTCGCCAACATGAGCCACGAACTTCGCACACCGCTCAATGGCATTTTAGGTTATACCCAAATCCTCAAACGAGACACAGATTTAACCAGTCAGCAAATTTCTGGTATTAACATCATTCATCAGTGTGGCGAACACCTCCTAACTCTAATCAATGACGTTCTAGACCTCTCCAAAATCGAAGCCGGAAAAATGGAACTCTACCTCACCGAGTTTCACCTGTCAGACTTTCTCCAAGGCATTACTGAAATCTGCCAGATTCGCGCCCAACAGAAGGGAATCTCTTTGATTTACGAACCGCTAACTCGACTTCCCACTTGCGTCCAAGCCGATGAAAAAAGATTGCGGCAAATTCTCATCAACTTACTCGGTAATGCCATAAAATTCACCGAAAAAGGAGGCGTTAGTTTTAAAGTAGACAGACTGGAGACTCAGCAATCTTTGTCATCACCAATCCCCAATCCCCAATCCCTAACAGCGAAATTTATTTTCCAAGTAGAAGATACAGGCATTGGCATCGCGCCGGACGAACTCTCAAAAATATTTTTGCCCTTCGAGCAAGCCAGCGGTTCAGATCGCCAGATAGAGGGAACAGGATTAGGGCTGCCAATTAGTCGCCAATTAGTGGAGATGATGGGCGGCGAACTGAAAGTACAAAGCTCTTTAGGTAAAGGCAGTATTTTCTGGTTTGAGTTAGAGTTGCCTATTACCGAAAGTTGGGAAAGGGATCAAAAAGAACCTCCTGAAAAAATTATCAGGAGTTTCTCAGGCGAGCGGCGGAAAATTTTAGTGGTTGACGATCGCTGGCAAAATCGATCTGTCCTAGTTAATCTTTTAGCTCCCATTGGGTTTGAATTAATGGAGGCAACGGACGGTCTAGACTGCGTGAATAAAGCGCTGTTATTTAAACCGGACTGTATTATAATTGACTTAGTAATGCCAGTCATGGACGGCTTTGAAGCGGTGAGGCGGATCAGAAAAATCCCTGCATTGAAGGATGCGATCGCGATCGGAACTTCTGCTAGCATTTTATCCGGCGATTCCCACAGCATTTTCCAGGCTGGTTGCAACGCTTTTCTGCTCAAACCAATTCTGGCAGAAAAGTTATTAGAATGCTTGGGCAACCATTTAGGTTTAGAATGGATTTATGAGGAGCGAACAACTTTCAGTTCAGAAGGTATCTTCACCGAACTCCCTTCCCAAATCCAAGACCAACCACTGATTGCTCCCCCTTCGGAAGAAGTTGCAGTCCTGTTCGATTTAGCCATGAAAGGTGAACTCCTCAGTATTGAGCAGCGAGCCAGCAAGCTGAAGGCAATAGATATGCGTTATGCACCTTTTGCCAATCAGTTGCTTGAATTAAGCAAAAACTTTGAAGAAGACAAATTAGTAGAATTTGTTCAACAGTTTAGATGAGGACTAAAAATGACTAGGGAATCTTTAGACAGAGGAACCATTTTAATTGTGGATGATACGCCCACTAATCTGGGTTCAGTATTGGATTTTTTGACCGCATCTGGCTTCACTGTTTGGGTAGCTCGCAGTGGGTATAGCGCTCTCAAAAAAGTGCAATATTGCCAGCCGGATTTAATTTTGTTGGATGTTCTGATGCCAGAGATGGACGGATTTAAAACCTGTCAAAATCTGAAAGCGAATGACTTAACTAAAGATATCCCAGTCATTTTTATGACCGCGCTGGACGATACAGAAAGCAAAGTCCAAGGCTTTAACGTGGGGGGAGTTGATTATATCACTAAGCCCCTTCAACACGAAGAAGTTTTAGCTCGCGCTATCACGCACCTGAATCTGCGAAATCTAACTAAAAAGCTTCAGGCGCAAATTGTCGAGCGCGAGCGAGCGCAAGCCGACCTACAAGTTTTGGCACAAGAGCTAGAGACGCGAGTAGAACAGCGCACCGCTGAACTTTCCCAAACGAATGAACGCCTCAAGCAGGAGGCTGCTGAACGCAAGCTCGCAGAAGCAGCTTTGCAAGCATCGGAAGCGCGAGAGCGGCACAAAGCCCTACAGCTCGAAAATTCCCTGCACGAACTCAAGCACGTGCAAAGCCAGCTCATTCAGAGCGAAAAAATGTCCGGGCTAGGCCAACTCGTAGCTGGCGTAGCTCATGAAATCAATAATCCAATTAATTTTATTTATGGAAATCTTTCCTATGCTCTGGAATATTCAAAAGCTTTGGTCACTATCCTTGACCTCTACGAAAAGCACTATCCTCATCCGCCTCAAGATATACAAGCAGAAATCGTGGCAAGCGAGCTAAATTATCTCAAAGACGACTTGCCTAAATTGTTCAAATCTATGTACTTAGGAGCCGATCGCATCCGCGAAATCGTTTTATCTTTGCGCCTCTTCGCACGGCAAGAAGGATATGAAATGAGAGCGGTCAACCTTCACGAAGGCATGGACAGCACGCTGATGATTTTACAGAGCCGGCTAAAATTTAACTCAGACCGCCCCTCGATTGAAGTGGTGCGGGACTATTGCCCAAACCTGCCCGAAGTGGACTGTTATGGGGGAGAAATGAATCAGGTATTTATGAATATACTTGCAAATGCGATCGATGCTATTGACGAGTGGAACACGCAGAGATCGCTAGAAGAAATTAAAGCGAATCCTAGCGTGATTCGGATTAGCACAGAAATAACCAGCAACAATTATGTAGCTGTCCGAATTGTGGACAATGGGCCAGGGATCTCGGAAGAGGTTCGTCGCCACGTATTTAACCCGTTTTTTACGACAAAACCCCCCGGTAAGGGCACAGGGATTGGGTTGTCGATTAGCTGGCAAATTGTAGTGGAAAAACACCGGGGAAGCTTGGGGTGTATTTCTGCACCAGGCGGGGGAACAGAGTTTACTATTGAGATTCCGATTCGGCAGGAGTCTCCTGTCTTGTCGCTGTCAGCTTGATATAATGTCGGGTATCTTCATCCATCATTGTGCGCTGTGATGGGGAATCGCGGGGTTTCTGCGATTGCCCATCACAGCGCACAATTACCAACAAGAAAATTCGGGTGCCCGCGTAGCGGTGTATGTAACACCTAACTAACTGTCCGAAGATTCATCGGATTGTGGCTGTTTCTGAGTATCTTTTTCCCCGGCAATAAATCCTTCTGTATCCTGCTTTAATTCTGATACAAGTGCGCCTCGATCGCGCCAAGCTTCGGCATTTTCTGGTTTGATGGCAATAGCTCGATCGTAAGCTGCCATTGCTTCCTCATAGCGCTTTAATTCTGACAAAGCTGTACCCAAGTGGTGCCAAGCATCGTAGGAGTCAGGCTTAATAGCAATCGCTTTCTCATAAGCTGCGATCGCTTCTTCATGGCGCTGCAATTTGGTCAAAGATTCGCCTTTACCAAACCAAGCTTCGTAACACTCTGAATTAAGGGTAATTGCTGATTCGTAAGAGGCAATTGCTGCTTCGTGCTGCGACAGTTTCTCGAAAGCTACGCCTCGGTTGTGCCACACTTCAAAATCCTGCGGTTTAAGGGCTATTGCTTTGTCGTAGGATTCGATCGATTCTTGATATCGCTGCAATTTTCCGAGCACAGCAGCTCTATTGTACCAAACTTCGTATTTATCCGGCCGGATGCCGATCGCCCGATCGTAAGAATCAATAGCATCACTGTAGCCCAGGAGTCTCCACAGCATATTGCCTCGATTGTACCAAGTTTCGTATCTGTTGGGATTGAGTTCAAGAGCGCGATCGTAAGATTCGACTGCTGCTGCGTACTGCTGTATTTTGCCCAGCATCGCACCTCGGTTGTGCCAAATTTCGCTGTCGGTTGCTTTGATAGCGAGGGCGCGATCGTAACTGGCGATCGCTTCTTCGTAATGCTGCAATTGACCCAACAAAGCCGCTATACTGTGCCAACAAGCGTATTTTCGGGATTCGCTCGAACTTGCTCGCTCGTAACAGGCGATCGCCTCTTCGTACTTCTGCAATTTGGCCAGCAAACTCGCTTTACTATACCATGCTTCGTAGTTATCCGGTTTAATTAATATTGCTTGGTCGTAACAGGCGAGTGCTTCTTCCATGCGCTGCAATTTTACTAACACATTTCCGCGCCAATACCAAGCCTCATGCAAAAATTTATTCGCTAAAACAGCTTTTTCCAAGCAGACTAATGCTTCATCATAATTGCCTTGAAAATAAAGCCCTTCGGCTTGCTTGATATAATCGTCAGCAATCAATTTTTCGTCGTTAGCAGGTGCAGTTTTCGATTTTTGGGAATTGTTTAAGGCCGGTTGAGGTGCGATTTTGAGAGCTTCTTTGGCAACAACTGCGGGAACTTGGGAAATTTCTTGAACAATTTGATATTTTTTCTCGTCAACTTCTTTCAGCAAAACTTGCAGGTGCATGATAAATTGAGATTTGAGAGTCTCAATTTGCTCGACGGAAGATTTGGAAAGTTCAGTTTCTCTAGTTAAAAAATCAAGGGATTGTTTAGCTGCACCCATTTGCGCTTCTAATTCATCCTTTAACTTTTGAGTCAGTTGGCTAGAATTTCTGAGCTCGGACTCCAATACACCAATGCCCTGCAATCGTTTATTGGCATCAGCAACCAACTGTTTGATTATCAGCCGTCGCATCATCCAAAAAAATGCAATTGTCACTGGTGGAAATACAGTACCAAGAATTAGCAAAATATTGAGCAGAGTTATGGTACTGTTAAAACCATATCCAGATTCAGCACTGCCACTAGACGGGGAGATAAAAGCGAAAACCTCGCGAACTTGAGGATTGCTTTCAGCCCCGGTTTCGATTAATTTAGCCAGCCAGGTTTCTTGTAAAGATTTTGTTAGTTCATCGCCGGATGCAGCAGGAGTATTCGCCTTGCTTTTTGCACTAGGAGATACATCGGGTTGAGCGGCCGCTACCAGCAAACCTGTCGGCGATTTGACAGCAATTCGCGGGGAAAATTGTTCGTGAGCGATCGTCTCAGGCTCGCTAATTGGCTCAGCCCGACGGGATACGGTAATATTTGGGGAAAATTGTTCGTGGGCGATCGTCTCAGGCTCGCTAATTGACTCAGCCGGACGCGATTCAGTATTATTTACGGCATCAACAAAGTTGCTAGCTTGCGGTGTCTCAGGAGAAATAGGAGGTGCAGCAGGATTGGCGCTAGTATTAGCAGTTAAATTGTGGGATGCGAGGGCAGCCAGACTCAAGAGAGCTAGATTAGAGACGCGCATAAACGTCAACTCATTTAGGAGAAATTAGTGCTTAGTTGTCAGCGATCGGGCGATCGACCTCATAGTCTCAGCAGTTAGAATAGCTGGCATGAGGAATGCTGACTTACTATCTCCAAAATACGGGCGGAGTCTGACTTTTCAGGAAAAGTGCCAATAATTCTGGCTGTGGAACTTTTTTGAAAAAATATATTCTCGTGCCTAATCCGGTTGAATAACCCTCGGAATCATCATAAAAATTCATACGGGATGCGGGAAACTCAGCGGCTTTAGCCCGCTCGTGGGAAGCGACACGGGGACTGAAGTCCCCGTTTTCTTTCTTAATTAGCAGAATGATGTGGATCTTCGATGTATTT
Organism: Microcoleus sp. T3_D1; assembly: GCF_036700405.1. Lineage (NCBI taxonomy): Bacteria > Bacillati > Cyanobacteriota > Cyanophyceae > Oscillatoriales > Microcoleaceae > Microcoleus > Microcoleus sp. T3_D1. Next base: position 23,000 of record NZ_JAUBOV010000065.1, on the reverse strand, counting down.
TTTAACGACTTCACTACTAATATTACCAGCGGTACTAACAAAATAGCTGCTCGTCCATAAAGACGGCAGCTTTTTTAGTTCTGGAAATTCAGCCCTTAAATCATGACTAGAGCGCCCCTTGAAGGATTTAACAACTAATGCGGGTGTATCCATCGGCTTAACCGCCACGAATAAATGTACGTGATCTGGTGCTACTTCCAACGCTAAAATATCCCAGCCTTTCTCGATTGAAAGCGCTAAAAATATTTCACGCAGTCTAGTCGCTAGGCCGCCGACCAGAACTTTCTTTCGGCGTTTGGGGATAAACACAAAATGGTAATTAAGCAAGAACTTGACGTGGTTGTGAGTCTGATACTCTGGAAGTGGCAACATAAAGTTTTGTTGTTATGAGTTGACTTGTCCACTATACTCGTCCAAGCTAAACAAATCAACTAAGTTTTAGGAAAAAGGGTTGGCTAAAGTTAAAAAAACAATGGGAGTACAGCAAGTATTACTGTCTCCCACCAAAGAAGTTGAAGCCGTGTTGCAGTATCTCTGTCGGCAATCCGGTAAGTTGTACAATAGCGCCGTTTATTTCGCTCGCCAGACGTTTTTCAAGACTGGAAAACTACTGACTGGAAAATTCGACTTGTCTTTTGAGTCGTCAGTTTCTAAGTCGATGGTTGCCAAGTCGTTACCTTCGACACCCATGCAGCAAACTTTGATGTCGGTAGCGGAAGCGTTTAAGAGTTTCAAAGAGCTGAAAGTCTTACACGGTGAAGGTAAATTGCATTTTAGACCTAAACCTCCGGGCTACCTAACAGGTTCTAAGTTGTTCAAAGTTGCCTACCCAAATTCGGGAGGATTAAAGCCAGCGCTTGTCGGTAATCAGTTGCGATTTTCTCTGGGTTTGACAGTACGACGCTGGTTTGGGATTTCTGAAATTTTTCTCCCTATGCCATCAAACATTGATTGCTCAAAAGTTAAAGAATTTACAATCCTTCCCAAAAATGGCGCTTTCTACTTGGAAATGTCTTACGAATTAGAATGCCAGCAGCATAATTTAGATTACAATCAAGCGCTATCAATCGATTTGGGAACTGCTGACAATTTGGCAGCTTGCGTTGATACACTCGGAAATTCTTTCTTGATTGATGCTCGCGACATGAAGGCGATGAACCAGTTATGGAATAAGAAAGTAGCGACCAGGAAAGAAGAAAAGCCCACGGGGTATTGGGATAGCTGGCTAGACCGCGTAACTCGCAAACGCAATCACCAAATGCGTAATGGCATTAATAAAGCTGCAAAGTTAATCGTTGACCATTGCTTGAAACACGGTATCGGTAATCTAGTAATTGGATGGAATCAAGGGTTTAAGTCTAATGCCGATATGGGTAAATTGAACAATCAAAAGTTTGTTCAGATGCCTTTGGGTAAATTGAAAGACCGACTCAGCCAATTGTGCAATTTGCACGGCATTAAGTTCACGGAAACAGAGGAAGCATACAGTTCCAAAGCTAGCTTTCTTGATGGAGACTCCCTACCCAGATATGGTGAAAAACCGCCTGGGTGGAAAGCATCTGGAAAACGAATCAAACGTGGATTGTATCGCTCAGCCGATGGAACTATAATTAACGCAGACTTAAACGGTGCGGGCAATATTATAAGAAAAGTAGCCAGTAAGTTAGGTGTAAAACTTGACCGACTGAGTAGACGGTGCTTGACCACCGTAGCGAGAATCAGACTTTGGTAATAACTAAAGTTATTCTGTCAGCAAAATCTCAGTGGCTTCAGCCCTGAGAGTGTCAATAGGCTGGTAGGGCCGGGTTCACCAATCTGCACAATTAGCCAAAGATCCGGGTGAACCAGACCCGATTTTTAGCTCTAAACCTTAGCTAAAACCGCTTCCGGCTGCTGACTTTGTGCCGCCACTTCTTCTAAATCCGCGCCAAAAATTTCACAGCTATTATTTGGACTTTCAATCAGCTTAATCTTGTGCAACTGGGCGCCCAATTCCCGAACGGGCGATCGCAACAATTGCCCGATCCGAACAGCAATATTCTCCGCAGTCGGCACAACGTTCTCAAAATAAGCAATATCCTTATTTAAAAAAGTGTGATCGAAGGGTTCAACAACATAATCGTCAATGGCTTTTTGTAAAGCTCCCAAATCAGCAATCATGCCAGTCCGCGCATCAATTTCCCCTTTAACAGTCACCTCTAAATGATAGTTGTGACCGTGACCGTTGGGACGAGCACATTTGCCGTAAATTTCCGAGTTTTCTTCAAAGCTCAAATCGGGACGAGCCAACCGATGGGCGGCGCTAAAATGAGTGGACAAAGTTAGATAAGCTTCCATTCCGTTTCCTAAATATTCAGCCCAAAGTTCGGGATGTTCAAACAATTGAATTTTGCTCACAGGTAAATGAGGGGCTAGCCGCAGCCAAATTTGCCGTGCTATGTTTTCGGTAGTTGGCAGAGTCTGCTCAAATTCCGGCCACGCTTCGTTGAGAAAGGAAAAATCGAGATCCTTGGTAACTTCCCGTTTGATGACGTGCTTGACATCAGACAGGTTGAGCACCATGCCGTACTCGTCGAGTTCGCCTATCATGGAAACGTAAAGGACGTAATTGTGTCCGTGTCCCGGTGCGCGGGCAGTTGGGCCAAACCGCTCAAAGTTCTCGGCTTCGCTCAACTCCGGCAGCCAGTACCGGTGACTCGCCGAAAACTGTGCCCGACGATTGATGATGCACTGCATAAAAGTCAAGTAGGGTAAGCTTGTTAAGTTCTGTAAAGGACTCGCTTCTTAAGGATAAACTAATTTTTGCTGGAATTTTTCAATAATTTGAGGGTGCTGTAAATGAATTTCTACCAATTTTCCCAATATTGGCAACAAGTGGTCGATCGAGCCGCCGGGCCATTTTACGCCACAACACAGATATCCGGCAGAAAATACCGCTACAAAACAGTTTCTCGCCATCAGTTGCTAACCCATCAGTTACCAGCCTTTGAGAAAGTGCGTGAAACGGATCTATCCCGAACGCGCGAAGCGGGCCCGTTGCGGTAGGGAATGGACCTTTTTTGCAACACAGGGCACTCCACAGTTCGAGTTTTTCGCCTAAGCTCTGCAATAGTTAGCAGTTGGCGGTTCAGTTGCGCTCAAAACTAATCACCAATTACCCCTTACCAAATATTAATGAATTGGATTACTTCACGAGCCGATCGCTTTTTTGAAAATTGGTCGGGTGCGATGACAACCCCCCTCTTCTATATCGGGGACGCTCATCTGTCCATCAGTGCGATCGTCCAACTGATAGTTTTAGCTATATTTGCCTTCATTCTAGCTAAGATTATCAGTGAAGGAATCAAGCGCAGCCTGCTAGTTCGGATGGGATTGGATCGCGGCAGTCGAGAAGCAATTTCCACCATCATTAGCTATATTTTAGCAACGCTTGGCTGTATATTCGTCCTGCAAAGTGCCGGCATCAACCTCACTTCTCTCACCGTCTTAGCTGGCGTTGTCGGCCTTGGTTTCGGCTTCGGCTTGCAAAATCTCGCCAGCAACTTTATCAGCGGTCTCACCCTGCTATTCGAGCACCAAATTAGAGTCGGAGACTTTATTGAAATAGACAAATTATTAGGAACAGTAGAAACAATTTCGATCCGCTCTACAATTATTAAAACAATTGACGGTTTATTTGTAATTATACCAAACATTAAGTTTGTCGAAACTAACATTATTAACTGGAGTTACAAAGACCCCAGATGCCGCATCCACATCCCCGTCGGCGTTGCTTACGGCTCTGACCCAGTAATAGTTACGGAAGCGCTATTAATTGCGGCGCGGATGGAATCGAATGTCTTATCCCATCCTTCTCCTAAAGTATGGTTTTGCGGTTTTGGAGATAACGCTTTAAATTTTGAACTTTTAGTTTGGATTGACCAGCCACAGGAAAGCGATGCTATTAAAAGTGCAGTGAATTTTTTAATAGATTACGAATTTCGCCACCGAAATATCGAAATTCCCTTTCCACAGCGGGATTTGTGGCTGCGAAACCCCCAAGAGTTAACTCAACTTTTTCACCATAACAAAGACGATAATTCCAACGGCAAACTTTTTCCGCAGAAGGCCACACATTCTACAGAACTAAAATCTAATTCCACCGTTCATGACCATAAAAAGTCAGGGCCTAAATCCCCTAATAATTGGACGCTGCGAGATTTGTTGCGGCGAGTAACTTATTTTGAACAGTGTACGGATTTAGAACTGCGACAGTTAATTGAATACGGCTACCGACAACTGTTTCCAGCGGGACAGGTTGTATGTAAAGAAAATGACCCTGGCGATTCTTTTTATATTATTCTTTCGGGTACTGTAGAAGTTCTTTCTCAAAAAGCCGATCAGTATATTGCTACGCTTCATGAGGGCGAGTTTTTTGGGGAAATATCTTTGCTGTTGGGAACTCCGAGAACGGCAACTGTTAAAACTAGCGAAGATGCAATTTTGTTTGTGGTGGAACGCCACGACTTGCAAAAACTTTTAATAGAACAGCCGAACTTAGCCGATCAGATTGCTCAAAAATTGTCGGAACGCCAGCAAGCTTTGAGAGATTTGGGATTGTTAGATGGCGACTCTCTGGGACAAACTCCTTTTATTAAAATTCGCAAGCGAATTCAAGTTCTTTTTGGAATTTGAAAGAAGGAAGTTCGGCAACGGATTCGCTCCACGGATGTAACGGATGTAAAGGATAGAAGGAAGAGGGAAGAGAAAAGAGGGAAGAAGGAAGAGGGAAGAGGGAAGAGGGAAGAGGGAACAATCTGCTTTTTTAACTTTTAATTTTTAATTCATCCTGTGCTTCCCGCCGCAGTCTAGCGGCAATTCTAAACAGTTCTTGACCGGTGTGCAAGTGGCGATCGTCATAATTGAGGGTAAATAGCTGCAATTCTTCTATTCCGTCTCCGACTTGATTGATGCTGTAGTAGAGATGGGCCGCAACTCCGGCTACATTAGATGGATTGGGCATGGATGTAAAAAAGTTATGAGCTTTTTTGAGATACTCGCGGCTGGTTTCGATATAAAGTTGAAACTTTTCTATGAGTTCGTCATCAAATGGATCTGCGGACAATTCGTCTATTTCTTTTTTAAGCGGCTTCAAGATGCTGTTGAGCATTCTATTGACGGGTTTGTATACTTTAATCAGCCACTGTTCCATTTGTTCGTCAGCGTCCCTTGCTGTTTGTGTTTGCTGGCGGCTGACGTTTGGTGCGACTGGTGATTGCTGTTCGGTTTGCTCGGAAAGTTGGCGATCGTAAGATTGTCTGTGCTGGGCGTCTCCTAATATTTCATAGGCTGCATTGAGGCGGACAATCTCTTCGTGACCCGCTGTGTCGCGGCGGCTGTCTGGATGAAATAATTTGACTAAACGGCGGTATGCTTGTTTAATCTCGGCTTGTGTTGCGGTTGGGCTAATCTTTAGGGTTTTGTAGTGATTGGTAACGGAAGACACGCTGTTATTTCCTTGAAATCTGGATAATCTGTGAAAAAAAGCTTGACAAAAATATCATTATTTGCTAATTTATTAGGTATTTATCTGATATAAATGCCAAAAAGTGTAAGTTGAAAACGTCAGTTTTCAACTTATCAGAAAATTGGGTTAAAAACCCTGTCCTTGTAGGACGGCTTTTTTCCATTGTTAAGTAAAATAACAAATCCATCTTAACAAATGAATATGGTAGAATAACCAAATCAGACAAGATGTAAAAACCTACCCCCGGACTGGGGGAAAGTCTACGCCCAAAACATTTTTGAGGAGATATGACTACGCACTCTTTTGTGCCCAGAGTAGTCAGCCTGGGAACCCACGCTTGCGCGGGATATTAAGACTGAAATGTCTTAAGAATCCCCGTGCCTTAAGGCCGGGGAGTGTCAACATAAATCTATTTTAGAAAAAGATTGAGGCTTTGGAAGTGGTAAGCCGATCGACATTGGGGACTCATATAGCCATCCTCCCAGCAATTGTTAGCTGCTTCCTTCCCGACAAGAGCGCTTACCGACCACTTGGCTAACGCGCCGAAAGCGGTTCGTTCAAAAAAAAAGCCCTTGAGAAATTCGGCCTCGATCGCGATCGAGGCAGCTACAATCTATCGCAATTCTTTAAGCTAAAAAGCAAAGCCAAGCAGGGCGTACACTGTACGCCCTGCTGTCAGTTTCTGCAGCTTGGGTCGGAGGCTGACCTAGTTGAGGGCCATCGCCAGATTGAGTTCTGGATCTTGGAACAAGGGAGTGCTGAGATAGCGTTCGCCGAAGCTAGGCTGAATCATCACAATCAATTTCCCTGCATTTTCGGGACGCTTGCCGACTTTCACTGCCGCACATAGTGCCGCACCGCTGGAAATACCGGACAAAAGTCCTTCTTCTCTGGCCAAGCGGCGGCCATAGGCGATCGCCTCGTCATCCGTAACAACTATAATTTCGTCGATCGAATCCACATTCAGCACCGGCGGCACAAAACCAGCACCGATACCTTGAATTTTGTGAGGCCCTGGCTTTCCGCCCGACAGTATCTGACTATTAGCCGGCTCAACGGCGATCGCCTTAAACTCGGGTTTCCGCGACTTAATCACCTCTGCGACACCCGTAATCGTACCGCCAGTGCCGACTCCCGAAATCAGGAAATCCACCTCGCCGTCTGTATCTTCCCAAATTTCCTCAGCCGTTGTCGAACGGTGAACCTGGGGGTTTGCTGGATTCCGAAACTGCTGCAACATATACGCATTGGGAGTTTTGTCCACAATCTCTTGAGCGCGGCGGATGCAGCCGCTCATGCCCTCAATTCCGGGAGTCAGTTCTAGTTGGGCCCCGTAAGCCCGCAGCATCGATCGGCGTTCCGTGCTCATCGTATCCGGCATCGTCAAAATCAACTGGTAGCCCTTAGCCGCCGCCACCATTGCCAGAGCAATTCCCGTATTCCCAGAAGTCGGTTCCACTAAAACCGTTTTGCCTGGACTAATCAGCCCTTCGGCCTCTGCTTGATTGACCATATTGACACCGATGCGGTCTTTCACCGATGCTGCCGGATTCATGCCTTCGAGTTTGACCACAATCCGAGCCACGCAGCCTTCGGCTTGGGGAATGCGGTTGAGTTGCACCAGGGGCGTCCGCCCTACCAATTCTGTAATGTCGCCAGCAATACGCATAATCTTTGTCAGTTTGTGGTTGAAAGTAAATGTTAATTCCTAGTTGGCAATATTAACTAGATGTAATACATGATATCGAGCTGCCGTCTGCCATTGCGCTTTTCGCACAGATCCTGTAGCGTATATTTTTGCAAAACTGAGTTGGCAATCGATCGAGCTTCTTGCCAAACTTCCCAAATCACCGCACTTTCTACAGTTTGAGCAGGCGAGTCTTTTTCAGATCGATCGAACTCTGAGCCTTCGAGGCAGTTGATAATTTCTAGGAGTGTAATTTTCCAGGGTTCCCTGGCCAAGATATAACCTCCCTTAGCTCCTCGCTGGCTGCGAATCAGCCCGCAGCGTCTCATGGTAGCCAGCAACTGTTCCAAATATCGATCGGGAATATTTTGCTGAGCCGCTATCTGGCGAATTTGCAGAGGCTCGCCTTCTTCGTAGCAATCGGCAAGCTCCAGCAAAGCTAAGATTGCATATTCGCTTTTACACGATAGTTCCACCATAATTGCACTTGAAAGTTCCAGAATTATCAACTCCGAAGTCAGATTTTAGAATTATTCTCAATTTTGAGTTCCAAATTCTCACTCCTCACCTTTGATTATACCCCGGTTCTCCACTGGAGTTTACTGACTTTCATAAATTCATTTCAAAAGAGGCTCGCAAGGCGATCGTATGTATCGCTCATTAATCCACAGTCTTATCAGGAGTGGTGGCTTCCGTCAAGCACTCTCATCTACAGTAGAAAAGTCAAGTAATGATGGAACATCAAAGCAGGGAAGTTCAACTTGCAAATACTTATCTCCACACAGATTTTCTGGTTTACCATATCTACTCATAGTCCGAGCTTGAATCTCTGCCCACATCGCCACTTCTTTTCGTTCCGTGTCATTAAGTTTAGAGGCAATTGTTTGCAAAGCTTTCAGCGTCAGCGCTCGATCGATTACCCCAGATAGCATCGTTGCTTCATAACAATGTTCCATATATTCGTATGGAATCTGCTCGTATGGGGGGGGCGGAGCGACACGCTTCAAAGCGTCTTTAATCTCGGTTATGCGAGCGAAATTTACCAGTTCAGAAATAAGAGGCAATATTGGCTCTAAGACGGCGGGTGGAGGAACTTTTCGAGGATAACGACGGGACTTTGGCGAAAGATAGGCATCCCTGAGAGTCTTTTGCCACTCTCTCATCGCTCTTTCGGCTTCAGGACAGCAGAAGTGAAACCTGACCCATTTCTCTAAATCAATTGCCACATTCCGTCCCATCTGCTGTGCTAGCAGCGGCAACGCCTTCGTGACTACCTGCCGTATCACTTCGCCTCGCTCCCCGTCTGGACTTCCTGTCCAATCTCTCAGACGATAGTCAGTCTCATACTCAATAAAAGCCTGGGTATAAATGGACTCCCAGATAGACAGTTGCTCTAATAGAGCATTTGGCAATCCCACCAGCGGTAGAAAAGGAGCAGCCCACGGTAGAGTTGGTAAAGACAAAGCTCTCAAGTAATTCCAGCTTTCCCAATCTTTCCAAGAAAAATCTAGTTCCAAACAGTTCTGTTTTGTCATAAATAATAGTGTCTATGAAGACATCAAACGCAACACTAACCCCAGCAGCCTTGCAATTACTTCCAATGCGATCAGAACAGCTCCTGCTACCCCCTTTTAACAGCAGAGTAATAATTTCCTGACTAAAAGTTTTATTCGTAGTAATAATCTCCTGACTAAAACTTTTATTCGTAAATTTGATAGGCATCTCAGGGATTCAACTGACGCACAACAGCTTCAAGAACTGCTAGATTCCAATTGCGATCTTCTGGGGAAATCACAATAACTTCAAAACCATACTTTTTACCTTCCAATCTTACTCCTTCAGAATCGTCCACATGCAGATCAATACCAAAGGCTTTAGGGTTCTTACTTGCCCGGTCATAGCCTGAATTGCGACGTAGATAGGCATTATGGACAGTCTGATTAATAACCCCTGCTACATGAATGCCATAAAAACGCAACCACAAGCGGATTAAACAAGCGGAACGATACGAAGATGTGTAAATCCATATCTCACACCCGTATTGCTTCAATTGTTCCATCAATTTGCAAGACCCTAGCCGCAACGGTTCATTAATCCACGGATTGAAAAAAAATGGTATCCGATGGGGTTCACATGGAACCTGTTCCCCGCAAATAAGGGTATCATCAAGATCGAATGAAATTCGCATTAGTTTCTTTTATTAAAGATTCCAACGCGCGTTCCTTACTCATGGTTCTGTTTACCTTTAATGATGAGTAAAACGAGCTGCGATCGCTAATTTTTTAGTTAGTTGACTGCACATTATATTAAGTACCACTCATTAATCCACAGTCCGATCCTCGTGGTGGCTTCCATCAAGCACACTCTCATCTACAGTAGAAAAGTCAAGTAACGATGGAACATCAAAGCAGGGAAGTTCAACTTGCAAATACTTATTTCCACACAAATTCTCTGGCTTAGCAGTTCTACTCATAGCCCGAGCTTGAACCTGCGCCCACATCGCCACTTCTTTTCGTTCCGTGTCATTAAGTCTAGAGGCAATTGTTTGCAAAGCTTTCAGCGTCAGCGCTTGATCGAATGCCACAGAAAGCAGGACTTCTTCATAGCAGTGTTCCATATATTCGTAGGGAATCTGCTCGTATGGTGGGGGCGGGGCGACGCGCCTCCAAGCGTTTCTAATCTCGATTCTGCGATTTAAATCTACCAGTTCAAAAATCTCTGGTAAAATTGGCACTAAGACGGCGGGTGGAGGAACTTTTCGATGATACCGACGGGAATTTGGCGAAACATAGGCATCCCTAAGAGTCGTGTCCCACTCTCTCATCGCTCTTTCGGCTTCAGGACAGCAGAAGTGAAACCTGACCCATTTCTCTAAATCAATGGCCACATTTCGTCCCATCTGCTGTGCTAGCTGCCGCAACGCCTTTGTGACTATCTGCCGTACCAGTTCGCCCCGCTCCCCATGTGTGCCAGTCCAATCCCTCATACGATAGCGAGTCTCATGCTCATTAAAAGCCTGGGTATAAATAGACTCCCAGATAGACGGTTGCTCTAATAGAGCATTTGGCAATCCCAGCAGCGGTAGGAAAGGAGCAGCCCACGGTAGAGTTGGTAAAGATAAAGCCTCAAAATATTTTCCGCTTTCCCCATCTTTCCAAGATAATTTAAGTTCCAAACAGTTCTGTTTTGTCATAAATGATAGTGTCTATCAAGGCCTAAAACGTAATTCTAACCCCAGAAGCCTTGCAATTACTTCCAATGCGATCAGAACCAATCCTGCTACCCCCGCTCCTACCCATAAAACACCGTCTATTACCTGTGCGCCAAGTTCATTTGCCCGTGCCAGCAAGCTACTTCGTTTTCTGATATCTGGCTCTTCAGGAGGTTCTTGTCTTGAATATTGCTCTGCTTCAATATACTCATCCTCCATGCCGTATCCCCACGGATCGTTATCATCACAATTGTCTTTAAACTGCCGGATCAATTCATTCAACCTGCCTTTCACTTTATCGTACTGCACTATGTGTCCCTTCCAAGAACCGGGATCGCTAGTCACAGTAGTCCTACGACCTGATAAGGGAGGAATTCGCGGGACGGGAGGATCGCTGATGTTATAACGCCGATGATAAAGATCCTGATCGTCTAAGCGCAAATCGTCGTAGCGTTTTTTCAACTCTTTACCAAGAGCTACAATTTCCTTTAAGAGTTCTAAGCATGGATCGGGAGCAGCAGCAATCAACCCCAAAGGATTACCACCGATCGCAATCACAGCCGGAATAGCACCTTTTGGTATGATATTCGGATTAAACTTCTCAACAGCCCGCGTTGTCAAAGCGTAAGCAGGATTTTCAACAGTCTTAATAATTTCCTCCACATCAAAGACGTAAGCATTTCCGCCACCACTGAGAGTAGGATAAGAACCAATTAGATACTTCCCATCACTAGAAAGAGCCACATTATTAGTTAAACTCCCCGGCACCGGTTGAGTAGCCGCCACTAATTTCGGATTTGGCCCCAGGGGATCTTTAATAATCCCAATATTCCCCCCCGCCAGCGGTTCACTTCCGGTATTTCCCCTGAAGTTGCGACCCGCCACAAACGCATACCGCCCATCAGCCGTCACCGTTACAGCCACTCCCTCATTCACCTCAAAGACATTGTTATTATTAGTCAGGGTTAAATTCGTGTAGAGAGTTGTAGGAGCCAAATTCAGAGGGTCATCCTTCACAGTCAGCACCCCAAAACCGCTTCCGTCTGTGTTCGGGTTACCATTGGTAAAAACCATTTTGAGCGGGTCAGGAGTTGCAGCCAACCCCCAAGCCCCTGTATGAGTCAATACTTTTCCAATCTGTTCGCGCCACTTACGAGGGTTAGAATTCGGTTCGCTAGGTTTGTCTTCTGGGTCGATATTCACAGCGTAAATATAACCATCAGCCGCAGTAGCAAACAGCTTGCGCCCGTCACTGCTAATCGCAATCTGGCGCAGTCCTGACTTCGCATTAACTGAGAGAGTCTGGACAACCTGGTTATAGCTTGCCGAGTCAGGATTGACATCCAGAACATAGATGCTTCCCCTTTGAGAGTCCGCGACGTAGGCATAATTATCCCAAGGGTCAATAGATATCGCCCCAGGGGATGCACCATTTGGCAAATTAATATCATCGACAGTCGGTGTCGAAGCATCAGCGTCCACCTCCCGCCGCGCCAGCAAATCAACCACAGCCACCCGCCCCGACCTCTCCAAAGGTACATAGGCGCGAGTCGCATTATTGGTGACAGCTAGCTGTCCCGGACGGTCTGTCACGCTTGGCATTCCCACCGACAAATCCTTGGGAGGCTGCTGTTGCGGGCTCGGCGGAGTCGAAACTGAACTGAGAGCGTCAATTACCCTAATTTTGTCACTAGACCGCTGTGCCACCAACACCAAATCAGAAAATACAGGTTCTAACTGGAGGTCTTCAAAACTCGAACGCTTGACCACATCAGAATCAAGCTGCCCAGGGCCAAAACGCTCATTCTGCGGCCGCGACAGTGTAATTTCCGACTCGCCCAGAGGTACGCTGATAGGAGCTTTGACCGCCACCTTATAGCGGTTGTCTCCGAGTGAGCTGCTGAGTTCTGGCATGACAGTGCCAGAGTAACTCTTACCTCCCACTGAGAAGTCAACCTTCAAATCCCCGAAACTATCGCCCAGATTGCCGTTGAGACCATTTAGGAAATTGCTACCTGTCAAGAACACCACAGGTTCGCTGTTCGAGAACTCTAGTTCGGCTGACTCCAGCGACGGCGGTTCAAGGGGAACTGCTAACCCAGTGTCAGGTCCAGAGAGAACTGCCGAGACTGTAGGAACTCCTTCTGTATTCAGTTCTACCTGAGCTGTTGTAATAACGGGTTCCCCAACTTTGGGAATTCCGATCATTTCCAGCGGCTTGTTTGAAGATTGCGCCAAGTAAGCTAATAGTGAGGTTGTCGCCTCGAATTGATTCTCTGTTGCCGCGACTGCACCAACTCCACCAGTCTGTGCGCCTAAATAGCTGTTTGGGAAGTTAAGGTTCCCAGAAAGGTTGATTGTCCCAGCATTTGGTTTTGTGCCTGCCTTCACAATTGAACTGACGGAGGGCATGGAAGCGGGCAATAACCCAATAGTATAAGTACCGCTCTCTGTCACGCCTGGAAAAGGTGGCGAAGTGGTGCGAATCATTCCGTCTGCACCCACTACTCCTGATTCCTGTATCAGCCAAGTTTCGTTCCAGCTATCAGCCCCAGCCGGCAGCGACCCCTTCCGCATAAATAAAACTTCGGTGCCGACTGGTACGCCAACTGGGGCGGGAATTGCCAACTGGACGGGTATCTTCAAGGGGGTGTTCCCCAAGTCCAAATTGAACCCGCCAGCAAATTCCATGCTGTCGGGGAATGGCAGTGGCAAGCCCTCGCTGCTAAGGGGCGTTATGTTAACTGTTGTATCCTTGGTTAAAGCACTAGGAGCTACCATTACGAATGAGCCGTCGCTGCCTTGTACGACTCCGCCATCAACACCCAAAATCGCCGGGCCCATCAAAGGCGTTTTTACCCGCACTGGAACTACCTTTTCTGCTCCTCCGTCGATGACGGTGACGCTGGCAATTCCTTCACCTACAGCAGTAATTACGCCGTCTGAATTCACTTGCAATACATTGGGGTTGCTGACGAAGTAGCGAGTGCCTACAGAGCCAAATTTCAGGTCTGGAGAGTCAGTAAGACCTTCAATTCCTACCAGTAAAGAGCGCTTTACTCCTGTTGTTAAAGTTACTGCTTGCGGGTAAACATCCAAACCGTAAATCTCTGCCAGTAGCGCATTCCACTCGTCATCGTTGGCAGGAATTGGCATTTCGCCTACTCGCGCCGCAGTCACGGCTTGAATGTTATTGTGAGATGCGCTAAAAATCGAAGTACCGTCAGCTAACCCCGTCACTTTCCCGAAAGCGTCAATGGGTGCTACACCTGGATTGAACGATGTATAAGTCAAGTAAGAAGCCGGCAGCACTACACCTTTTTGGTCGGCAAAGTCGCCTAGCACTGTCAATTCTGTACTGTCTCCAGCATAAAGCTGAGGGTTGCGATTGGCGAAATCCAAAGAAAGTAGCGGTGCTCCACTGACATTAACCATTACTTTTGCTGGTACTCCCCAGTTATAGCCATCGCTAGCCGCCAATTCAAAGCTGGCAATACCTGAGAATCCCGGCGCGGGTTTGAAGGTCGCTGTCTTAGTATTAGGATTGAACAACACCGTACCGTTAACTGGATTGAGTGCGTTGTAGAAGATGGAGTCGCCTTCTGGGTCAGTTGCCTTACCGACTAAGGGTATGATTGTCTCCAATTCTGCATGGGTACTGGTTGAAAATGCCGACGCTACAGGCGGCTTATTGGCAATAAAGCCGAAGTTGCTGTTGAGGAGAGTTTGGTCGGCCCAGTTGATGATTCCATCCCGGTTGAGGTCTTGGTCAATTGTATAACCGGGGTCAGTCGCCTTGCGCCCTAAAGCATTATCTAGCAGTTGCCTGTCAGTGGCATCAACTCGGCCGTCACCGTTGATATCGCCTGCTACGTTCAGTTTTAGAGAGTATGCACCACTCGATGCACCGTTCAAATTAAGCAGGTTCAAGCCAGAACGCTTGATGGCAAACAGGGAATAGTTACTATTTGTATCGCTAGATGTGAGAATCGGTGTCAGCCCACCTACTTCTGGCAGTTCAGGGAGCAACTGACTGCCGTCTTTTGATTCGACTGAAATCCCGACGAGTACGGTGTCTGAATCTGTGGAATTGAGTTCGGAATTAGTAATGCTAAAGGTGTATTGGTTCGCTGAACCTGCATCGTTATTACCTGATGCTGTTTTGGCTGTAAATGTGTAAGCGCCACCTAAATCAGTAGGTACTTTATTATTGCTTGCAGGCGGATCTATGGGCAATATAATTGGGGGTGGCAGCGTATCAAAAGCCCCTTGAATGTTAGGCCCTGGTGTCGGTGTTGGTGGAGAGTACAAGCCCAATGGGTCAAAGTCAATAATCGGCGGCAAGTCGCCATCGGGGGTGGGGGAAGTTGGGCAAGTACCCGCACCGCTATCTGCAAATAAATGTAAATTGGTCGCGCGATTAAGTTTTTCCGCCCAGTCGGAAAAGTCAAAACTGAGCAGCGATAGAGAGTTGAGGAGTTGGTGCAGCGCGTCAGGGTCATCCACACCACCGGGAACTAGGGCGCTGGGGGTGATAATTCGTTCCAGGATGAATGTCTTTCGCGGGCGGCGAGTTTTTGGGGGAGAATTCTCAACCCCTTTATTGTTGCGGACTTGAAAGCCTTTTGAATGCCAACCCATACACTTAAGCCCCCGTTTAGTAGTGACCTTGAAAACCCAGGCAGTTAATTGAGTATATTAGTTAACTACGTAGATTTGCAAATTAGCTAATTAAACCTTACCATATAAATCATGCAGCGATCGCAACTTGTAAACACAATCTTGTTTTTGGTATTAATTCATACCAATCAAAGTTTTGTATAGCAAGATACAAATTGCTTGCATTGCCAATGTTTTTCTGTGCAGCCTACAATTTATAACTCCCAACATCATGCAAAATGGTGAAAAATTTGCACGCATAGAAAGTCAAGAAAAATTGTGCCCCGACTTAACTAAGGAAGAGGGGGAATCTATATCTCAAAATCCGAGTGAAGATTCTACAACTATTCTTTATGGCCCAAAACTCAAATCAACGGTACAGTGGATACTGCACCCAGACGGCTATTGGATACTCCGCAATTCAGAAGGCGTTACTTGCTTGCAAGTTGACAATTCTGACAAAGAGGTAATGTCACAGTTTGGCTTGCAGCCAATCGGCGATATCGCATCGGAATATGACATTACTTTGGAGGATTTGCAATACTTGCAGCGGATGCTAGCAGAAACGGGAATGTTAGAGGGAACCAAACCTCAAAAACCACCCCCAAATAAATTTAACATTCAGCAATTATTGTCTTTCCAAATTCCCCTGTTTAATCCCGATGCTTGGCTAACCAAACATACGGGTAAACTCCGCTGGATTTGGACGTGGCAATTGAGCTTTTTTATGTGCGCTTTTATCAGTGCTTCTCTTGCTGTGTGGCTGGCTTTGGGTGACGAGGTTTCTGCTTCCAATCAACAGGTTTGGGCAACAGGGGAATTTACAACCCTGTTAACATTGGTGCTACTGATTATGGTAGTAGTTGGTCTGCACGAATTGGGTCACGCTTTTACTTTGAAGCATTACGGCGGTGTTGTCCCAGAAATGGGGCTGCTGTTTTTGTGCTTGATACCGGGATGCTATACAGATACTACAGATCAGTACAGTTTAGTGAGGCGGAAGCAGCGCGTTTTTGTAGTAGCAGCAGGCGTGTTGGTGCAGGTGGCTATCTGGGCTTTTTCGGTTTGGGTTTGGGTTTTGTCTAAGTCTAACTCTGGATGGCATTTTGCTAGCTATTTGCTGATGGTAGCAACGCTTGTCACAGTAGTTTTTAATCTCAACCCTTTGAATAAGTTTGATGGCTATTATTTGCTGGTTGCTTTGACTGGGCTTAACAATTTGCGATCGAGGTCTTTTCAATTTTACGCTCGTTGGCTGCGGCGAGAACACATTTGGGAAGAACCTTCAGACTGCTGGACTTTGGCTGCTTATGCTCCTTTTAGCATAGCTTATACGGTCTGGGTTTTAGGTTATCTGTTCTCTGCTGTTGTTCATTTGGTGGTGGAAAATATGCCGAGGTTTATCGATTTTTCTAAGTTTTACCTGCAGTCTGGCCTTTAAAAAAAGCGGAAAGTGGCAGACACTTTTCCCGATTGGAAAGAAGAGTGATTATTTAGGAGTGTGTCGCAATGAATGGATATCAAAAGTTAGGAATAGCGGTTGTTTCTGGGGCTCTTAGCTTGGCTTTCAATGAGTTGGCAATTCCTGTACAAGCTGCTGTTCTCACGCAAACTTATACGGTAAATTTGAAGCAGCAGCCAGTTAATAGTAATCTGAATGGGGTGCTGCCTAAGTTTAATTCGCTTTTGGGGACGCTGTTAAGGGCTTATGTTACAGTTCAGTCAACGGTTAACAGCGATATCAGTATTGTTCCGGCTAGCAATTTTACTGGTACTGCGGTAACGAATGCTCAAATTGCTGTGAATTTACCGAGTTTAAAAGCTGACCCCAATTTGGTTTTGAGTTTGTTTGCAAATCCGCCGGAAATGAGTATTGAATCGGGGGCTGCGGGGACTAGAGGTGGGAGTGCGATGGTACGAGTTTCAAGGAGTTATAGTTCGCCACAGTCTCTAAATATGTTTAGT
The DNA here is from genome assembly GCF_036700405.1 of Microcoleus sp. T3_D1. Classification (NCBI taxonomy): domain Bacteria; kingdom Bacillati; phylum Cyanobacteriota; class Cyanophyceae; order Oscillatoriales; family Microcoleaceae; genus Microcoleus; species Microcoleus sp. T3_D1. The sequence goes on along the minus strand of NZ_JAUBOV010000065.1, from coordinate 5,972 downwards.
GGGTGTGCGGGGGATTTAATTGCTGCTAGCATTGCGGCAATGGGTACTGTTAAAGTTTTAGGAACGCCTGCAACAGGAACTTACGCGGGCACAGTCGCGGCTGATTCAACACTTACTCTCACCTATGAGTACGAGTCTGAGTCTGAAACTGTGCCGGAACCTACTACGATCGCAGGTGTTGGTTTAGCTTTTGGCTTGGGGTGCTGGTGGAAGAGGAAGGTGGGGAAAAGGGATTTTAAATAAGATGAGCTGCATTTGTCCGCCACACAGAAAAGCCCTGCCAAAGGCAGGGCTAATTTCAAAGTTTAGAGTTATTAGCAGACAGAGAGAATATGACCCGCCCTGCCTCCTCTAACCCGCTCTTAGAACGTGAAAGTAGTTCTCAGAGTACCAATAATGATGTCGTCGTTACGGTCATCTTGATTGGGATTCGTCACCCAAATCACGCCCGGAGTAACAGAAATGTTGTCCGAGAGCTGAAACTTGTAGAACCCTTCGACGTGATACGAATTATCGTTGCGGAAGCTCCGCAAACTGCTGGCAGCTTCAAGTTTATCCAAGTAAGGCTCACGACCTACCACGAACCCTAGCAAGTTGCCTTCTTTCCCTAAATCAGGCAAAGCCAAGGTGACAGCGTAGTTCCAAATTCTCGCATCGCCGATGCCGAGAATGCGGGCATTGGTTAAACCAGCCCAGCCACCCAGGATAAATCTCGGGCTCAGTCGCAGCGAAGCCTGAGCACCGTAGGAGTTGCTGACAACTTTGCGAGCGCGGAAGCCATCAAAGCCCTCGCTCAAACCGTTGAGAGAATTAGCCACGCCGGTACCTGTGAAACCGCCGAGACTGCCTGGCCCATTCGATAAAGCATTGTCAAACCCAAAGTTACCTCTGCTAAAGTAACCGTGGTTGTAGTTGAAAGCAACTTGCAAGTTGCGTCCGGGGGTAAAAGTCAACTGACCCATCGCCGCGTAGTCGCCGTTCGTCAAGCCTGCACCCCTAGCCGGACTGGCTGCATTTGACGCCAAATAACCGAACGACAGAGAAGTCGGGCCGAACACGCCGCCCAGCAAGCCCCTGCCACCGAAGGCATAGTCAAAGCCGATACCTGCGCCACCGCCCAAGCGATAAATCGGGTTCCGCTGTCCAAAGGTGCTCAATGACCCGTTACCGCCGTCAAAGTCTTCAAAGTAAGGGTTGACAGTCGGCATAATGTCGTCCCAAACGCCAGCGTTGGCTATCAGGCTAACGTTCAGTCGCTGACCGACGGGGAACTTGTACAGCAAGGTGTCGAGGGCAACAACGTTGTCGGTTCTGCCGACAAAATTCCAAGTTTGAGTGCCTTCGCTGGTAGCCCCAAGGTTAAATCTTTGACCGTTGCCGACTTGAAGCCTGGTCAGCAGCAAGTCTCTGCCGGTGAAGCTGGTATTTAAATTGAGACGCACCCGCTGTTGGAAGACAGCTTCGTTGTTGTCGCTGCCGATTCTTTCGCCGTCTCTGCCAAAAACGCTAACGTCGCTACTAAAGTCGTCGCTGAGAGCGAAAATTGCTTCCCCAGTCAGCTTAGTAGTGGTGGAGAATTGGTTGGCTTCGAGTTCGGCTGTCCGAGCTTCCAAAGCATCGACGCGACCGCGCAGGGTTGCCAGTTCCGCTGCAAATTCTTCTTGGAGCCGTTGGAGGGCTGCCAAGTCATCTCTCGTAGCGAAGTTGCCAGTGCCACCTCTAATTAGCTCGCTTACCTTGTCTAAGCAAGCATTTAAACCGGCTGCGAATTCGTAGCGGGTCATTGCCCGGTTGCCGCGGAAGGTGCCGTCGGGATAACCGGCAATACAGCCGTAGCGCTCGACTAGGGATTGCAGTGCTTGAAAGGCCCAGTCTGTGGGCCGCACGTCGGAAAGTTGGGAAACAGAGGTGACTTGACCTTGAGTTTCGCCGCCGGCAGCACCTTCGCTGCTGTACTCGTTGAGCTGTTCTAATGTGGCGGCTGGGTTTTGCTCTTGTGGTGCGGCAGTTTGGGCTAAAGATTCAGCCGGTTGTGGCAAACTTTGTTCTGCCGACTCTGCCACTGCCGGGGCTGGAGTTTCTAATTGAACTGCACCGATTTGCTCTGGGAGAGCGGTAGCTGCCGGGGCTGGAATTTCTAGTTGGGCTGCCGGGGCAGAATTTTCTACTGGTTGAGCTACTGTTTGCTCAACTGCGGCTAAAGATTCACTTGTAGGTTGTGATGCCGCTTGGGGCTCGGCCTCAGCAGGGGCTGTGTTGGCTCCGACGATCGCACTTTCAGTTGCAGGCGTGGCCACATCTGCCATCGCTGCCTGGGTTTCGCTGCCAGCGACTTGGGAAATTTCTTCTACTGGCTCGGAGGCGGCAGTTGTTTCGGAAACAGCAGCTAAAGCATTTAGTTTCGCTTCGGAGGTTTCAGCGGTTTCAGCTTTGGCGGCAGCGGGATTGAGCGCATCAGCAGCCTGCTGAGCGTCTGCTGCCATCGCGCTCGAAGAAACTACTAGGGTAGCTCCTAAGACTGCTGGGCTGATTAGTAAGTAACTCCACAAAAATTTCGACATATTCACTCTCATCCTCACACCGATTACAGAGAAACTTTTCTAGTCTTCTATGTGGTCAGTCGTTGCTCAACTAGCATACTCTAAAAAGAGACCTAAAATTCACTTTTTCTTTTGATTCTTTCGGGCTGACCGAGTATATAGATGTGACTGACTGCTGCAGAGAGCCTGTTTTTTAACCTGTACTCAACTGCTTCAAAACCTTACCCGACTTGGGCTGTGGATTGATTTGACTGCTGACCCTGGATAGCGCCCGATCGCCTCTTTACTTTTTAGCACAGCACGCCCCACTCGTCTAGGCTGATTCGACTTTAACATCCAAGCTGTGTCCGAGAACGCTAAAGACTTGGCGGTTATCGAACAGTTCTAACAAATCGGCGTTGATTTTATTGTGAGCTGCTTCTTGCCGCAAAATTTTCATCGCTGCCTCTGTTCGCAGAGCTCGCTTGTAGGGGCGATCGCCTGCTGTCAGGGCGTCGTAAATATCGGCGATCGTCATCAATTGCGCTTGAATTGGAATTTCTGACTTGTTTAAACCTCGCGGATAGCCTGTGCCGTCGAGTTTTTCGTGATGTCCGTAGGCAATGTCTGGAACATTTTTTAAATCTTTTGTCCAAGGAATTTGTTTGAGAAACTCGTAAGTGTGAGTTACATGAGATTCTATTTCCGATCGTTCTTCCGGCGTCAGGTTGCCCCTCGACACCATCAATTGCAATATCTCGTCTGGGTTCAGCAGGGGTTTCTTTGCCCCATCTATATCTCTGTAAGTTTGTCGAGCAATCTCTCGCAGTTGAGCTAGGGGTTCTGCTGCCAAAATGTGAGGCTCGTTTGCCTCTAGCAGCACTTCCCAGTATTCTGCTAATCGGGTTTTCGCCTCTGCTAGCTTAGTGTCTAGCTGTTCGATTTCCTGGCATTGAGCGCACTCTTGCTCCTGGCTTGGGTGTTTTCGGTAAGCAGAATGCTCCAGCAAGTATTTATATTTAGACTGGACGCATTCCATTTCCATCGTCCGCTGAGCTAAGCCAAAGCGGTGGCGAATGATTTCTAGCTGTGCGGGGTAGAGCTTTTTCTGCTTGGTCAAAACTGCTTCGGGCACTCCAATTTTGCCAAAATCGTGCAGCAGGGCGGCGTAGCGAAGTTCTTGAATTTGGCGGTTGTTAAAGTAAATAGAGCGCAGTCGTCCGCTGCTGACGGTGTTTACTTCTTCTGACAGGCGTACTGTCAGGGCTGCTACTCGTTCTGAATGACCGTAGGTACAGGGGTCTCTGGCTTCTATGACTTGCACCGAGGCTTTGACGAAGCCCTCGAACAAATGTTCTATGCTGTCTTGGAGTTGATTGCGCTCGATCGAGATTGCTGCTTGAGAAGCGAGCGATCGAACTATCCTTTCTTCCCACTCCGAATACGGCTGCGTCGCTTCCCAGGCATTGTCTGCTGTCAGCACCGTATCAGCCTTTGTTTTGCGGTTGATCAGTTGCAGTACACCTATTGTCTCCCCCTGTCGGTTTTGCATCGGCAGTACCATTACCGAGCAAGTGCGGTAATTAATATCCCTGTCAAAACTGCTATCTAGCCGGTAGGGTACGCCGGCTGGTAAGTCGTAGGCATCAGATAGGTTCAAACTTTGACCTGTTATTGCCACGTATCCCGCCAAGCTTTTGTCTGTCAGTGGCAGAGCAAACTCTTTAAACGACAGGCTGGGTTTAGAACCGTTTTGCGCTACCTTGAACAGCAGCTTAGGTGTTTCGTCGCTGTGATCTACTAAGTAAACACTGCCAGCATCGCTGTAGGTAATTTCTCTACTTTTGGATAAAATTAAGTTTAACAAGTCGCCCAAATCTTGGGCGCTCGACAGAGCCGCGCCAATATCTAAAAGCTTTTCTATCAGATGGGTTTTTTCGGCTGCAGCAGACTCGTTCTTGAACTCTGGCTTTTCAAATACGATCATGGTCGGATGATGGGGAATAGCCTTTTATAGATTGAACGTTTGGCCTCTCGACTTTTTAGCACCCGATTCTAACCCCCAGTCGATTTTTTATTGGCCAGCTTTCCGCGAGCGGGGACTCTTGTTGGGTCAGCGGGCACTCTTTTAATCTAGCGTAGAAATCTCTTGGGCTAGCGCAAAGTCTTTCTCAGTTAAGCCTCCGGCATCGTGAGTTGTCAAGTTAAGTGTAACTTTGTTGTAGGAAATTTCTATATCTGGGTGATGCGCTGCGGCTTCTGAGGGGGCGACCAACTTATTCACAAAGGCGATCGCTTCTATAAAATCTTTAAATACACGGGTAGAGCGCAGTTGTTTGCCTTCAACCGTCCAGCCTGACAATTGACTGGCGCGCTCTTGAATTTCAGTATTGTTAAGTAGGTCAGCCATAATTTATTTTACTTTGGGATTAGCAATGGCAGATTAATAGCCCACCTGCGGAAAATCCTACCAAAAACTATCCGCTCTCACCAATAGCGTTTAGTCTCAAGTTTTCCTACTCAAGATTTAACACTATTTGAGGTGAGAGCGGTCTAGCGGGTCTTCAGATTAGAACCTGACTGCCGGGAGAATCCCTAGCTCAGCCTGGTTCCCCGTGGAAGTCGTTTCCCGTTGGAGACGACGGCTGACTGCTAGTGAGCGGCCCCGGCGCACAGCCGGTAGTTTCCAATCTGATGACCCATGCGTTTACTACTTTCTATCATGGGCATCACCTCCAGGTTTAGCTAAATGGCTTAATATTGGAACGCACATCACCTAAATACAAGATTTAAGGTGATGATTTGTGCGCTAGCCATTGCCAGCGTTACCGAAAGAACTTGCGTTCTGAGTATCATTCCAGTAGTCACAATTATCAGAATAACACAAGAAATTAGAAGTGGGGGAGGCAAATTGAGAATTTTGCAAGATCGGGGGAAATTAGTGCTGCTGCAAGGTCTTCGATCGATCTCTACAGCAATTGGACGATCGCAGTTTCAGCCATTTGCCTATATTTTCTTCAGAATCCGGGCTGTGCGGTTATCAGGTGCAGGGCCACTCTGGGGGCTGGGAAAGGCCGATCGATTTCTTGCCAGATAGGAGACTTCACCAGATATAGAGAAACGAGTTGTTCTAGGTACAGGCAGAGTTTGTTTTTGTACAAAATCAACTTTTTTTAGGGCGCTAATTCGATCGAATCCTGGAAACAAAAAGCTCCCGCCACAAGACAGGAGCTTTTTAAGCATTAAGGGTAAAGCCTAAACTGCTTTATCTTACCCTTTTAAAATGTTGGAAATTTTGATATTTCGCCCAGATTACAGAGCGTTACCGCGAGGCAGAACTTCTTCAGGGAAGATGAAGTTTTCGTGAGGTTGGTCTGTCGGAGCCATCCAAGCACGAATGCCTTCGTTAAGCAGAATGTTCTTAGTGTAGAACGTTTCAAACTCAGGATCTTC
>NZ_JAUBOV010000179.1:0-2533 GCF_036700405.1 Microcoleus sp. T3_D1 | reverse complement strand
GACCTATTAAACTCAGCGAGACTGTCACCAGCCTCGCTGGTCTTCAAAACCGTGCATGAAAGTTTCCCTTCACACGGCTCCTCAATGATTTGGTGCTTGTCACGCATACCTCATTACCCATTTGTCTGCGACTTTTTCAAGTCTTTTGGTGGGCTTAGGCTCGGCACTATTGCAGCCGGATTTGTTGCCGGGACTGCCATCTGAGGCGGTCTTTGTGTCGTGGCAATGTCTGTGTAGAAGTTCCCAGTTATCGTAAGAATCCTTTCCACCTTGCGATTTCGGGATTTTGTGGTCAATTTCTATCACATCGTTTTCACGGAAAAACAATCCGCAGTGGGCGCACTTCCCTTTTTGCCTTTTCAAGAGTTTTGATACCCTAGTTGGCATTTCTGGGTTGTTACCCATTCTTGTACTCCAGTAAACTAGGTTCGCGTCGTATGGTGACGATTTGCCTTTAACTTTCACATGACGCAATATTGGAGTGTCGGCATGGTCAAGTAACCGAAGTGGGCTTGTACCCTCTTTCCTAGTTGCGAATACCCAGTTGTTACCGCCCATAGATTGCCAATATTTCTTTGACACCCATGATTTTGATTTCTTTGGGTGGCGGTGGGTTGCCCAAGCTACAAGTTTTCGATACACCAGGTCGTCTAATTCTGCGTAAGTTTCCTTACTTACTACAGTCGCATAGTAGTTTGCCCATCCCCGTATTATGGGGTTAATTCGTTTGATTAGCGCCGCTTGCGGTGCTGACTTTTGGGCGTCAATAACTCTTGCGATGTGGTCGTAATGTACCTTAATCTTGTTTTGGCTTGGGGTGATGATGGTTTTGAATCCTAGTTTTTCCCCTTGGGTATTCTTACCTGATTGGTGTTTTCCTTTGGGAAACTGTCGTATATTGAAACCAAGGAAGTCGAACCCTGGTTTTTCACCCTCCATTTCTGTAAGGGTGTGTGTCAGTCTTGTTTTACTAGGCTTCAATTCCAAGCCTATGTCTTTTAACCATTCCGAGATTATCTCTCGGCATCTTTGGACAACGGTTATGTCAACGCGCGAGAATCACGAAGTCATCTGCATACCTGATTAATGTTGCTCCTGATTGATAACCAGAGTATTTCCCTTTCTTGACTATTGTCCTTCTGGGGAAAGCTTGCTTAATCCGGTGTTCCATCCCGTGGAGGGCAATATTTGCTAGTAGTGGGGAGATGACCCCACCCTGTGGAGTACCCTCAGATGTCTCGTAGTGCTGCATATTGTCCATCACTCCCGCTTTTAACCAGGCTCGTATTTGACGGCGAATGGTGGGGAATGTATTAAGTTTGTTAAGCAGCGCTACATGGTTGATGCGGTCGAAACACTTGGAGATGTCGGCATCTAGCACGTATTTGGCTTTATACCTAATCTCGTTAAATATTGCCTCAATTGCATCATGACATGACCTTCCGGCTCTGAATCCATAACTGTTGGGTTCAAATCGCGCTTCCCATTCAGGCTAAGCGTGCCATCTTGACGAGTGCTTGCAAGGCTCGGTCTTTCATTGTAGGTATACCTAGAGGTCGCTTCTCTTCCGTTCCCGGTTTTGGAATCCATACTCTCCGGGTCGGGCTGACCTTAGAACCCAGTTTTAAGTTGTTTACTAACTTCAAACGAGCTGCTGGGGATAGAGATTTAATTCCATCCACTCCTGCTGTTTTTTTGCCAGTGTTATCTTGGGTAACTCTACGAACCGATAATGCTCTTGCTGACCAAGAATTCATCAACGTCTTTTGGAGTCTGCGTAATGCCTTTACATCACCACGTTGAGAGGCTTGATAGATTCTCTTTTGGAGCTTGTAAACTCGCCGCTCTAGCTTGCGCCAGTTAATCGAGTGCCATTCCACCGTAGTCTTTAAACTCGTTTTAGACATTTATACTCCTTACTTGAGTCTCTATCTTCCAAAACATCGTGAGTCTGTCTGCATATCCTGAACATTACTTCAGGCTTTGGCTTTTGACTCAATCTTTCCTACTCTCCGCATCCGGTTAGCACCTACTCAGTCATCGATCTGACTGAGAGCTTACGAGAGGTTACTTCGTTTCTGATAGCCATTGATAGAGTTTTTAGAGCGGTACTATCCACCGGGTTTGGAGGAAGTGCTTGTTGGTCAACCAGGAATTGCCAACTCCCCATTATCCTTGCCCTGTTTGGGACTCCCAGCGTGTAAGCCTGATTCCGCTGGTTATTTATGACGATGGTTAAACGTACCTTCGTATGCCTACTCATGAACTCTTGCTTGGTGATTGCCAGATTAGGCTTCCAGCATTGACACCTTTCACCCCCGCTTCAGGGATTGATGGCTAGTCGCTACCCTGGGGGACACAGTTCAGAACTGCGCTCTGTGTGCTTTCACTCCTGCACTTGGAGGGTGGGACTTGAGTGGTTCTAGAATACTTTTCTCTCACCCACATGACTATCAAATTGTCAAGGTTCTTATGTTACTTGCGGGTAATCCTCTACCCATTTCAGGGCTAGTTTCTACCCAACGAATCGCAC
>NZ_JAUBOV010000178.1:0-2544 GCF_036700405.1 Microcoleus sp. T3_D1 | reverse complement strand
ATTGGTGTCAATCTCAAAGCAGCAGCTTAAATTATCATCAGTATTTATACTGATCGCATAACTGTTATGCTCCCAAGACTTCAAGCTTTCATGTAATACCAACTCACCAGAGCGATCGGTGTAAGGACACGGCCAAAGCCCATGTCCCTACCAAAAATTGTACGAGCAATGTCATTATTATTACAACAAACATCAAAAAAAATGAAGTCTAAATCAGTTACCCAAATCAGCGGAATTCCCGGTCAATTAGTCGGTGCAGTTCCCGTCCGAACCAGCGGTACAGGAACTCTTAAAATTGTTGGGGACACCTTACAAGGAAATTTCACTTCATTTTTTGGGTTAGAAATCAAAGAAATTGTCATTCCCATTCAAAATGTCAAAGCAGTTGAAATAGGGGAAGGCTGTACTTGGTGGCTGCTCGGACTCGGAATTCTAACCCTCGGCTTATTCTTCATTGGTATTATCTTCATTGTGTTGGCTTTTGTTGTAAAACAGCGTTATATTGCCATTTACACGAGTAGTAGTAATCTCATTCTGTTTTGTACAAAAAATGATAAAGTCAACCAGTTTCGTAACGAAATTATAGAAGCTTGTCGTCCCAAACCGAGCTATATGCCCCGACATTCTCAGTCTCCCCCACCACCGCCTTCTTTGCCAAATAGATTCATACTTAGCTAAATTTACCAGGTCGATCGCTATTTCTACCAAAGTGCGATCGCTCTTCTTTTGAGGAAAGCACAAAGCGCGGTAAAAACAAAAAACTTAGGGACATACAGTTTAAGGAGTAAAAATCTAATGCAACTAATTTTGGCAGAATTTTGTGGACGCTGGGGCTGTTCTTGGTGGGAGAACATTATCACCATCATCTTGGTTAGTCTGAAGGGTAAGGGAGTTGTACTATTGCTGGGATTATTGGTGATGCCGATATTTTTGGTTTTGCTAATATTGCTAGTAGGCTTGATGCCAGCTTTTGAATTTATTGCTAGGTTTGGGAGAGACAAACAAGAACTCCAAAACCTAAACAATTCTCAGGAACAAGACCAAAGCATTTTATCAGCAGGAGCTAAGTTTGTCGGTCGTAGAGGAGCTAAATTTTTGGGTCGTAAATTGAAAGAAGTAAACAAACAGGAAGATGTCAATTCTCATGAACAAGACCAAACGATTGTATCAGCAGGGGCTAAGTTTTTAGATCGTAAAACAGCTAAATTTTTGGGTCGTAATGGGGAAAAAAAGTGATTTAATCCCACCAGTAAACCACAACAGGCGGCGGATTTTCATAACCCCCATAACCAATAAACACAGATGCCCGATCGCGATCCATCACTTGCACATCATCCGCCATCCAAGTCTTCCCAAAATCAACCAGCGGGTAAACGCAATCATCATCCCTACTCCAAATATAAAGCGTATCAGCGTGCCAGCGATCGTCCAAATCTCGCAGCAATAAACCCAAATTACTGTAAAGCCTACCGCTATTTTCATCCTCCGCAATCAGCGGCAGCATCATAAAATTCAGCCACAAATCTCTGTTCTGATATAGATCGGTTAAAATCGGTTCCGGGTCGAAATTATTCCAGCGTCCATTTTGCAGCATCAGCGCTTCCATCAACTGCTGCGGCGTACATTCTCCGACAGCTAGCGACAAATCCACGCGCGGTGCAGGTGCATTTTGTCGAAATTTTTCATTTCTAGCGCCTCGCCTTTCAACAAGCGTTTGGCGGCGTTGATGGCGCGGTTGAGCTTCAAAAACCCACGCCCCCCGCGAGTAACTTTTGGGAGCACCAACAGCGGGCAATGGTTCGGGAATTTCGTTAAATCCTGCCAGCAAGCGCTGATATCCGTCTGCTTCATCAAATGTCACCCAGTGCGATCGCCACACGCACTCCAAAACAAAACCAATTGTAACGCAAGGAGTGCGATCGCAGTCCATCAGGGCGATCGACCAATCATCGCTATCTTCAAACCGAGACAGCCACTGCGAAGCCGCCTCCCATTTAGGCAGCAAGTCTCCTTCTGGAGATTTCCGCATTTCCTTCATAAGCCGCACTCTGTCTGACGGAGTGAACATTTTAGGTTAGCCGCGAAGTTGAATAGTTCATTTGTAGCACAATTATTTAATCCAAACCATCAAAGCTCGATCGGGGTGATTGTCAGAATTAAAAAGTGCGATCGAGTCTGTAGGGTGCACACTGCGCACAAAGCCTCTACCAATAGCGGATCAAACCATTTTTTTGGGCAAATTTTTAAATTTACAACCAAACACCAACTGAAACAATCATCAAAAACAACAAAGCCCCTATCTGTATTGCAGAAAGAGGCTTTAGTGATTTGAAATAAAATCCCAGGCATCGAGCTATTTTCTCAGGCAGTGACCCGCCAAATATCTTCGCCACCGCAGCGTTTAACAACCGAGTTCGGGATGGAATCGGAGTGGTGCCACTGCGTCATAGACACCTAGAAAAACTGTAAGGGTAAAAAACCCTGAAGACTGCAGAGAATTAAGTCATCATCATCACCATGTAGAAAGAGAGGTCAAGCCCTCGG
>NZ_JAUBOV010000064.1:0-45847 GCF_036700405.1 Microcoleus sp. T3_D1 | reverse complement strand
TGAGAGGGATGAAGCTGAGGCGTACTAATAGACCGAGGGCTTGACCTCTCTTTCTACATGGTGATGATGATGACTTAATTCTCTGCAGTCTTCAGGGTTTTTTACCCTTCTAGTTTTTCGGTCTCTACAAAGACGCAGTGGCATCACTGGGATACTATTCCTTTTTCCGTTGTTAAAACTCCGGGTTGCTAATCTGAGGGAATAGGAGCTGATTGCGTCTAATTTTCATCAATTCCGCAATAGGTGCATGGCAAAGCTCCCTCCCTACTCCCTCCGCTTCGCTGCGCCCACGATTGACCGTATAATCCAATTCAAAAGCTACTATGACGGCGTTGCGATCGCCTCGACGACCGTAAGGCGACCGATCTATTTCGGAATTCCCATAAGCTTGAGCTTGTGTCCTTGTAAAATCGCACAACTATAAGCAACTATAAGCTAAAGCTATTAAAAATCTTAAATTTTTATTAATATTAAAGTTTTGAGGCGGTCGTCACAAGGGTAACTTTTTTCAAGATTATAGCCGACGGTTTGACAGTCCTTAAACCTTGCTGCGATACCACTGCGACATTTAAACGCTGTTACAGCTTGTTTCAATTTGCCGATATTGGTGAGTAAATACCAGTCTTCATCTTCGCCACTATTTCGATATTTTCGTTGCCCATAACCAGCGACATCAAAACAGCCAAATCCTTGCTGCTGATTTTAACTCCTGTCAAATAAAAGCTCGTACCTGCTACTAAACCACACTCACTCAACCGCTTAAATTCCTCTCCTTCTTCTTGAATATAGCGTCCCTGTTTTACTCTCAAAACAAACCTTATGTTCTTTTCACACAGCCAAATTGCCAGTTTAATGATCGCAAATTCAGGCGTTTCCTAAAAGGACCATTTTATATTTTTTTAGCAGACCAAGAATGGGGCAGATTAAGCTTTGTTGTTCTCGGATGTTGCTACAGGCACAGCGAAGGCAATATCTGCTACTACAAAGGTAAAGCTCTCTTGTCCCCAATCAGGCTAATCATCAACATATTTTTATCTCGCCACTGCGTTCTATCAATGGCGACCTTCAACTCTTGTTTCTTTTTAAATTGAGTTCTCCAGATATATTTAAGCAGATGAAACCAAAGCTTTTCTATCTTGAGGATAGGTAGCTTGAGAAACCGTTGAATAGAACGAACGTCGTCGGCTCTCAAACATGATTGGGTATGGCATCAATTTCGCCAATAACTCAATACTCACTTGTTTATGGGTTGGGAGCAGAAAAACTAAAATAGTCACAGTCAAGTATTCGGTGTTTTTGAGCTGGTGTTGGAAACAAATTTGGTATGATTGAGGTAACATTTTTAACTGATGGGGCTTCTTAACAAGACTGACCCCATATTTTTTTACCAAAAATCGGTCCTAGCCCCGTCATCTGTATTGGTTGATATATTTTACCATAAGCTCAGGAGAGCTAGAAACGTTGTTATATATTCCTGCGTCTCGGATTGATATAAAAAAAGAAAATTAATAGTGTAGGTTTTGTTTCTCAACCTAACCTACACTATTAATAATTTGTGTAAGGGGAATGTTTATTCCTAACTCTCATTATTCACGACACGGAAGTTACGGAAATACGGATAACTGTTGTTTTCCTGATTCCTTCTTCTTTCTTGCTTATTCCTTCTTCTTTCAACGTCCCCATTCCTAATTACTAATTCCCAAATGACTCGCTTAGCCACAACAATAGAAGCCATACTTTACCTAAAAGGTCAGCCAGTGTCGATCGCAGAAATCGCCGAGATTGCCAAGTGCGATCGAGCCGAAGCCGAAGACGCCATCATCGAACTCATGTCTGACTCGTCCCACCGCGACAGTGCATTAGAAGTCGTCGAAACCCCCACAGGATACAGCCTGCAACTCAGAGAAGAGTTTGCCAGTTTAATGCAAACTTTAATACCTCCAGAATTAGGTGTGGGAGCTTTGCGGACGCTGGCTGCGATCGCCCTCAAAGGCGGCATCGCTCAGCCAGATTTAGTTAACTTGCGAGGTTCAGGAGCTTACCAACAAGTGCAGGAACTTGTTGAAATGGGTTTCGTCCGCAAACGGCGACCGAGTGAGGGGCGGTCATATTGGTTACAAGTTACCGAGAAATTTCATCGGTACTTTCAAGTAGACCAACTGCCAAAACAATTGCAACTTGACTTTCAGGCAAATTTGTACCCAAGCAATGACGAGTAGTTTGAAGTAGAATGTAACCAGCCAGAAATTAAGAATCGCCAAATGGTTTTTCACCCTGACTTTGACACATCCAATGCCCAACAAACCGCAGTCAATCCACTGCTGAAGTACCTCCAACACCAATCCCCGGAGGTTCTAGCCCGCGTCGCCAAGTCTGTCAGCCCCGACATCAGAGAAATAATCTCTCATAACGTTCAAGGACTTGTCGGCGTTTTGCCTTCAGAAAATTTTAACGTCGAAATTACCACCGATCGCGAAAACTTAGCAGGTTTGCTAGCTTCAGCGATGATGACAGGCTATTTTTTGAGGCAAATGGAGCAAAGGATGCACCTCGAAGAAAATTTAGCAAGCACCAGCTCGATTAAACCAAACTCACCCAAAGACAAGTAAAAAAATCAACGGGTTGGGGAAGCAAGAAAGATGAAAGTTGTTCAGAAAAATCCATAATCCTGAATCATGGAGGCACAGGGAATTAAGAAACCGGGCTGTTAACCGGCTATCCCTAGCGCTACACCGAGGATTTTGGTGAAAAAACCCGGTTACTGCTTCCAGGACTATAAAGCATCAGATTCATCTTCCATCCTCCACCCTTGCAACTAATACCAATTTCAAAAAAGAATGCAACTGCAGATAAGATCCAAATCCTTATGCAGTAAGTCATTCTTAATTTTTTAATCGAAAATCGAAAATCGAAAATCGAAAATGGTATTACCCACCGGCGGAGCTACCCGATAGGGGAAAAGCACCCGGACGTACTTTAATATTCTGAACTTGACCCAAACGGTTAATTTCCAGTTCGAGTTCTTTGCCCACAACCGTGTTTTCCACCCGTTCTTGCACGTCCCCTGGAGTGTTAACCGCAATTCCGTCAACTTTTTGAATGACATCTCCGGGACGCAAGTCGGCTTTTTGAGCGGGGGAATTTTCCACGACTCGCGCCACAGCTACGCCTTGATCGAGGGTAATTTTATTATTATTATCGAGCTGTTTGTTGAGTTCGGCCTTGGTGGCTGCAGTCAAGCTGACCATTTGAATGCCGAGATAGGGATGTTCGGCTCTACCTTTGGCGAATAGCTGATCGGAAACTCGTTTGGCGGTTTCGATCGGAATTGCAAATCCCAAGCCTTGAGCGTCCGCGCGGATAGCGGTATTGATGCCAATTACTTCGCCTTGGTCGTTGAGCAGGGGGCCGCCTGAATTGCCGGGGTTGATGGCTGCGTCGGTTTGGATGAAGCGGACTCGCTTGTCGGGGATGCCGACTTGGGAACTCGATCGACCCGTAGCGCTGATAATGCCCACAGTCACGGTATTATCGAGACCTAAAGGATTGCCGATCGCGATCGCCCACTGTCCCGGTACAATATTGTCCGATCGACCCAAAGCCACCTGCGGCAGTTCCTTAGCATTAATCTTAACCACAGCCACATCCGTCAGCGGATCGACTCCCTGCACCTTACCCTCAAACTCGCGGCCGTCTTTGAGAGTCACCTTGACAGTATCAGTCCCGGAGACAACGTGAGCATTAGTAACGATGCGGCCGTCAGAAGTGAGAATAAACCCGGAACCCGTACCTCTCTTGGTTCGTTCTTCCGGCTGCGGCAAATTCTCCCCAAAAAACCGACGAAACAAAGGATTTTTGAATGCTTCGGGCACTTGATTCGCCACCTTGCTGGAGGCGTCAATCCGCACTACAGCCGGGCCGACTTTTTCGGCTGCTTCAGCAATAAAATTGGGATTGCTGCGATCGACTGCCCGATTTTCCTGAACTGAAGGAGAGGGATAGGGGGGGATTTGCTGGCGTACTACTGGCAAAACCAATCCGGTTTCCAGATTGTTTGAGCCTTGCAGATAGCGATTTCCCAACCATCCCATACCTCCGCCGATTGACAGCAGAGTCACATAAAGGGTCGCTTGCTTAAAAGATAAACTCATTTAATAACTCCCGCTAAATACCTCATCCCCGCAGACAGGTTCCTAATCAAGCTTTTTTGTCTTGGCGACGGGAAGGAAGCGGGGCGGGGCGTACCGCTTCCTCAAGAACATAGCTGTTAACAGGCAGGCGCCCATCGGCATCACAGGCAATTTTGCCGGATTTGCCAAGAGCGAATCAAACTAATAATTCTCATCCTAACTTGGCTTAGCCTGGGATTTACAGTCTGGGGGGTGGCTAGAGCTTGTAAATATGCAATTTTACAGGATTTTAAAATTGTCAACTGTCCGAAATGAATACTTTTTTATGTACATAATGACTTTGAAACGCTTATTTCCGCTGATTTTTGCATTAATTTGGTCGATCGCACCCGTTGAGAAAACGGCGGCAAATACCGAGATCCCACCTGCAAATCTTCCTTTAGGTACACCTGTAGAAAACCCCGACCCGGCCCGCGATTGCCCGAGTCCGGCTATGTCTCGGTTGCGCCGCCACACTGTGGCCCAGGGCGAAACAATAGAAAGCATCGCGCTGCAGTACAATGTGATTCCTGGGGCGCTGATCGGGATAAATCCGATGTTGCGGGGCGGTGGAGTATCTGCTGGAAGTGCGATCGTCATTCCTCCGTACAGTGGCATGGAGGTAGAAGTGCCTGCGGGCTGGAATTGGCAAAAACTGGCAGAATCTTACAAAGTGCGCGCAGATTTGCTATTTGAGGCGAATGGGTGCAGGCCTTTGGGGAAAACGGTGTTTGTGCCAGCGGTGAATAGGTTGATCGGGCCTTCTATCAATCCCGATGCAACGCCATCGGTGCAAGGATTTCCGCTGCCCGCCCCTGCAGTGGAAGCTTTGCGTTACGGGCGGCAATTGCATCCGGCGCGGCGCGAATTTTTTTTCCACAGCGGCGTAGATTTTTTGGCGTCGGAGGGTACGCAGGTTTTGGCGGCGGGCGAGGGGACTGTCGCTTTTGCCGGGCCGCAGGGGGATTACGGGAATTTAGTGGTGGTGAACCATGAAGCGGGGAAGCAAACGCGCTACGCTCATTTGAAAGATATTGCGGTAAAAGTCGGTCAAAAAGTGCAGTCTGGAGAAGTTTTGGGAACTGTGGGGACGACGGGAAAACGGGACATTCGGCCATCTCATTTGCATTTTGAAGTTCGGTACAATTCCGGTTTGGGTTGGGTTGCTGAAGACCCGCTGCTTTATTTGCAAGCGACTATTAAAAAATAGGATTGTTAGTGTGCTGGGGGGGTGACAACCCGCCCCAAATCCAGACTGGGTAAGGATTGAGCTGTGTTGTGGTAAAAAAAGATAGGCAGCAGAATTGTTACACGATTGCCTATCGCAAAAAATATGTTACCAACCTTTTACCAGACTCACTTACAAAAACAACTGACGCAAAGCCCGTTTATTTTACTCACAATCTTTTTGAACCTGATAGAATCCGAGACACAAGTAACGTTCGCACTAATCGGGTTTCCATTAATCACTTATTGGTGAACAACTTATTGCTCGATCGCACATTTCTCTCAAAGTCGATCGGCCATAAACCAAAAATCCGATCGCACATTTCTCTCAAATTCGATCGCCCTGAAACAGACTGAAAATTTGTCTGCTTTGTGACACAGCCCGCCGGGGGTTGAAACCCCCGTCTCATAGAAGACAGTCGGTTGAAACTGACATCTTGCAGCAATATCAATAAGGAATGAGAATTAAATAACTTCCACAAGTTTGTGGGATGGGCGTCCCGCCCGTCCAAAAAGGACGGGCGGGACGCCCATCCCACAATAACAATTAAAATTGTAAGTTATTTAATTCGCGATCCTAAGAGGATTTTTCGTGGGGTCGGGCGGGTTTATAGAACCTATTTGCAAGCTTTAAGGCTATTGGCGAACCCGCCCCTTGTATCTTAAAAGAGTGAGGACGGTCGATCGCCACATCAAACAGGTGATCGCCACATCACACAGGCGATCGTACCGACAAGTGGGCGATCCTACCGACAAGTGGGCGATCCTACCGACAAGTGGGCGATCCTACCGACAAGTGGGCGATCCTACCGACAATCAGTCGATCGAGCCGACACTCAGGCGATCATACCGACTTTCAGGCGAGCTTACCTTCTTCTTGGTAAATCTAAAGAAACAAGAAAGTTTCTGACGCTTGGTGCAAGTTTCAGTGGAAAGTGCTGTTTAAGGACATCAGAAATTGGTGAAGTTGGCCCGCCCCTTAGACGAAATAAGTCTGTTGCGTAGATAAGCTCCCATTACTGATGACAGGCGCACCTAAAACTGGACAGTATCTTAGGCTCTCGATCGAACGATCGAGAAAGCCTGCATTCACAAGGTTAGTCTTCAATTGCCTGTCGGTTCTTTCATAAATCGGAGTACATCTGGAGCAAACAATGACATCAACAGTCTTAGGTATAGACATCAGTAAAAGAGACTTTCATGTCTCTTTACTGAGAGAAGGTCGTGCAACTAAACCCAAAAAGTTTACGAACAATGTTCAAGGGTTTGAGAGTTTACATAACTGGCTTAAACAACAAAATGTAGTGGGACTCCATGCTTGTATGGAAGCCACTAGCATTTACGGAGAAGCCTTAGCCGAATTCCTTTATGGGGGTGGATTTCAGGTTAGTATCGTCAATCCGGCCAGGATTAAAGGGTTTGCTAAAAGCGAACTCCTACGAACTAAAACTGACTCCGTAGATGCGGCATTGATTGCTCGTTTTTGTGCAGCGATGAAACCCTCTCTATGGACACCAACTGCGCCCGAAGTCAAAGAATTACAAGCCCTGTTGCGACGGCTCGAATCTGTGATCGAAATGGCTACGAGCGAGCAGAACCGTCTGGAAACAGCTACGCCAACTGTTGCTGGTCTTACAGTGGCACATTTGGAGTACCTAAAAGAACAACAGCAACTGATCAAAAAACTGATTAGTGACCATTTTGACCAGCACCCACATTTAAAACAACAGCGTGATCTTTTGACCTCAATTCCTGGAATTGGTGAACAGACGGCCTCTGTATTATTAGCTGAAATCCGTGATGTTTCTGATTACAACAATGCCCGTCAATTAGCAGCTTATGCGGGTTTAACTCCCTGCGAACGCAGTTCTGGGACTTCGGTTAAAGGCAAAACTCGTTTGTCCTGTACCGGCAATGTCCGACTACGAAAGGCGTTGTATTTGCCTGCGGTAGTGGCGATGCGTCACAACCCGTTACTTAAGGCCATGAGTGACCGATTATTGGGTCGTGTCCAGGTCAAAATGCAGGTGATTGGTGCTTTGATGAGGAAGTTGGTGCATTTGGCTTTTGGGATTTTAAAGTCCCAAAAGCCTTTCGATCCTAATTATTTACTTGCTACCCCTTGACAGGTCAAGACAGTATCTACGGCTAATTGAGAATGGTGCAAGATATCAGTTGAAACCGACTGAAAATTCGCATGAAACCCATACACATCAACTAATTCTTCGTAACTATTCAGGGGGTAGAGGGAGGAGAGAGACCGGCTCAGAATGCAAGACCTGAATCAAGAACTCCAACACCGGGCGTTCCTGCAACCGTAAAGACATGACCACCGTCAGCAAACGTTCCACAAACTCGCTGCCCGAGCGAGACCAGGAGCCATAACTCAAGTCACGCCAAATGACCGCCGTGCGTAAAGCGCGCTCGGCTGTATTATTTGTTGGCTCGACGGATTCGACCTGGACAAACGTCCACAAGGCCGGTTCAATTTTTAAAATTTGCTCGCAGGTGCGTGCAGTTTTGGCCAAGGGCGTTTGCTCTCGGCTCGAATGACTCTCGGCTCGCGGCTTCACTCAACAGATGATGAACGCTTTGACGTAGCCGTGTCATAGCAGCTTGGAACAACTCTGTTGATAACGTTCCATCCCGCACTCGATGCCACCAGTGGAAGAGGCGTTGAGTCTGTTTTAGTAGAGCTTCACCAATCTCTTTGGAGACCCCACTGCGTTCAGCTATACGTTTAAAATCGCGCTTTAAGTGCGCCCAACATACTTGTCGTTGCTCAACGTCCAATCCGTTGTAGACACTATAGCGGTCGCTAACGACTAGGCCTGTGTAGTTCTTTCCTAATAAAGCTTCCGCGCTACTACGAGCGCGGTTGAGGGTCACTTGATAGACCGCCACGTTATTGCTGACGGCGGTCCATAACCAGGCCGAGGCGTTCTCGGGATTATTGCCGTCACCATTGTTTTGACTCCAACTGGTTTCATCAACGTAAGCCGTTCCACTGGCCATGATGTAACTTCTGGCTTCATTCACCACTTGGCTGAGTTTCTGACTGACTCGTTGACGGATGCGGTTGACGGTTCCCGTACTCAGGTGCACTTGCCACAAGTCCCTCATTAGGGTTTTTACCTGATTGTGGCTCAGACGATAAGCTCCACTCAGCAGAGCCACCAGACTTTGGAGACGCTCTCCATAACCACTGGAGTTTATACCATCGGGCAACTCGGCGCGAGTGGTTTGACCACAACAGCCGCAGGTCAGGGCGTGAAGTCGGTGTTCCGTTACCACTGGAGTCACGGGAGGAATTTCCACAATCTGATGGCGGTAAGGCTGGGAGTCTTCTCCTGTCAGAGGGGTTTGGCAATGCTTGCAGGTCTCGGGTTGATGGTCGATAATCTCGCTACACTGACTCGGCTCATATAAGTGTCTTGTAAATCCTTTATGTCCTTTTTGGCCTCCGCGCTTACGTCGGCCTCCTTTCTCTTGCTTCTTTTCTTTGGCTTGAGGAGGCTGTTTGGACGGAGGGATGGAGCTGTTTGAGGCGTTTAGTCCCAGACGTTCTTCAATGGCGGCGATTCGTTGCTCAATATTCCTCACCACATTTTTCACGGTTTCTGGGGTCTTTTCCCAGTCCGCGCGAGGAATCTTGATGCCACCTATCGTTATGCTCTCGTCCATACTCCCAGTTTACACCATCTCCCCATCCCCCTGAATGGTTACAATTCTTCAGTCCTCTTGAGCGAGGACTTTCGCTATGAGACAGGGGTTTCAACCCCTGGCGGACTCGACAACGAACCAACTAGCCCCTGGCGCGGACTAACTAACGGACTAACAAATCAAATTCGATCGCCCCCATCAATCCAAAAAAACCCGATCGCCCATCCACAAAAACCGATCGCCCCTTTCCCTAAAAGTCGATCCAAATACTATCTCTGAAAAATAAAAATTGCTCGCTCTTTTTAAGGCAAGTAACCCAAGGTAAATAATATGATATTTTCTAATTGTACCAGTATCTCTGGATTGACTTCACCAATTTTATTTCGCAATCTTGTTTTATCCAAAACTCGCAGTTGATGGCATAATGCAACAGAATCTTGAGTTAATCCTCCCTCACCGCCGGGAATCAAGACACAGGAAGGAAGAGATGCACGGCGCAGATTTGTGGTGAGAGGAATACTGATAACAGTAGTTGTGTATCTCGAAATTGTATCGTTTTGAAAAATAATTGTGGGACGCACGCCTGCTTGTTCGGAACCTTGTGTGGGATCGAGGTTGGCAATCCAGATTTCACCTCGTCTGATTGTCATGCCAAATCCTCATGTTTGAGGAGCTCTGAATATTCGCTGATTCCGAGTTCCGCCAGTTGTCGGTCTTCTTCGGCAAATTCGCTGTAGAGTGCAGCTAAGTTAGTTTCGTCGATCGCAGGAATAGTCACTAATCTGGCACGGAATTTCAGGAAGCTAATAAATTCAAATACTTGTTGGAGTTGTTCTCGATCGAACTTTTCTAATTCTTGTTGGATTAACTCTCTCATGACAGTCATTTTTGTTGTCAAGTTTTCTGTATTATAGCCCGATCGCCCCCATCCACAAAAAACCCGATCGCCCATCAACCCAAAAACCCGATCGCACATTTCTCTCAAATTCGATCGCCCATCCACTAAAAAGCCGATCGCCCATCCACAAAAAACCCGATCGCCCCCATCCACAAAAAACCCGATCGCCCTTAAACCAACTCTACATCACACACACTCGAAATGCCGAATCCACCAGGCTCGCCCCCAATAATTACTGTAGGGGCGGTGCCCCCGTGCCCGCCCGACTATACCCATTATCGCCGCCGTGTCAAACCATCTACCGAACTAACCGTATAGACATTAGGCAAAAAGTCAACATTTGGACCTGAAGCTTCTAGAAGATCGAATGATTGTGGACGATAATTAACAGTATCAAATAGTTCTCCTCCCCCTACAGTCCCAATCGAAACCTCTAATAAATCCTCCCGGCTTGCACTACCCGGTCCTCCTAACTCTGTACCGATATTGGTCAAAGTGAAATTTAACTCTCCTTGACCTTTTTTATCATCTGGAATTAGAAAACTGTTAAGTCCAAGACCTTTTTGAGCAACACCTGTGATATCTATATTTGTGCTATTGTTGTCTGGATTCGAGTATTTGACATTCAGGTTAGCAGTCCCCTGATAAGGGATAGCAGATGGCTTTACCTCTATTTTTAAGAAGGGAGTGGATGGTGTTGTTGGAGGTGTTACAGGAGTAGTCGAAGGTTCATCGCAGAAGTCTAACCCCAGAGTCTTTCTGAGCGTCTTCATTCCATCGCCTTTGCTAAATCCGACTGTATTGGCAACCTTGTCGTAAAGCTTGGAATTGAAGTTATAAGCAATATCTTTTACTGCACCCCCCACTTGCCCAAACAAATCGTCAGCAGCTATCTTACCATATGTCTTAACTACATTAGCCGCCAGTTCGCTTCTTTCTGTAACAAAATTGATTGCCTTTCTCGTTACTTTCAATGCACCAGCTTTGAGAGGACGCACAGCATTACCGAGTGCACTACCTTTAGCCAATAGTTTACCGAAAGGAATTAAACCAAAGGCTTCCTCGGCTATATCTCCATCATTACCAGTGAGAACAAGGCAAACAGTATCGAACACTTTAACACCAGCAGCGGCTATTTCCAAAGCACCACCTACTGTTGCTCCTATCAGTGCGCTCGTCCCTAATGTCGCTGGAGCCGCCACAGTTCCAACTCCTACCGCGAAAAGGCCTCCAAGAGCAAGGTTATCGGAGACATTATTATTTTCTGAAAGAGCGCAAAGTCCCTTAAATAATTCGCAGGGGGTTATTGATGTTGGTGTGGCTGGGGTCGTCGGCGTGGTTGGTATTGAGGGGTCACTTGGGCCAACTACGGTAGCAATCGTCTCCTCACTACCAGCCCCATTTTTTCGCTTGGCAACGATTGAACCGTCATCTTGCCGATCGAAAATTGATTTGTTGGTCGAACCTTGAACCTGAGCCTCCATCCGCTTACCGTCAGCACTCATGTTAAGGGTGTGAGCGGGCATACTGCTTTGAGGGCCTGGTTGGTAGCGTAACTCACGGGCGCTGATTTCATCACTCGATCGCTTAATATTGACAACATATTGACTGCCATCGCTGCCGTTCAAAATGAAATCATAGGTATTCGACCCGGTACTGCGGACAACCGGCGCGTCATAGGTGACAGTCTCTTCTCGGAGGGCGGGATTAGCATCCAAATTAACGAAGCGACCGCGTAAATCGTCTGGTGCCGCCCCCTGAACAACTCCCAATACTGAATTAGTGCCAGCAACACGGATAATCGTACTTGATCGATTGTTGGCGACCGTTGGTTGGAGCAATAAATCGGCCTCAGTGAGATCGAGATCGATCCCGATGAAATCTTCGCTTTTGTTAAAATCTGTCAAGATATCTGCCTCGCTCACGACAGATGTAGCAGTATTAGAGCGCAGCACGAATGTATCGTTTCCAGAGCCACCCGTTAGTGTATCAATGCCAAAATCGCCTATGAGCAGATCGTTACCAGTTTCACCGTTGAGAAGGTCATTTCCAAGACCGCCCCGCAAAATATCGTTACCTTCGTCCCCAAACAGCGTGTCTTCCCCCTGATTGCCATTGAGAGCATCTATGCCCGCTCCACCGCGCAATAGGTCGTTGCCCTCGCTACCGCTAATAACGTCATCGCCCTCGTCACCCGCGATCGTATCCGCACCGACACCGCCGGAGAGCAAATCGTCACCAGCACGACCGGAAATGAAGTCGTTTCCTGCGTTACCACTTAAAAAGTCTTCTGCGACAGAGCCTTGTAGTGTATCGTTACCCCCCAGGCCGAGGATACCTTGGATATACTGACCTGACTGATCTGGTGTCGCCGTAAACAGGTCGCCACTCTCAGATAAGCGAAAAGCCCGACCATCGCCGACTTGAGAAGTCGATCGCCCGATATCCCCATCAACACTACCGGAGATAAAGTCCTTTCCCGTGTTACCATTCAAAAAGTCTGGCGCGATCGAACTTTCTAGCGTATCGTTGCTTCCCAAGCTAAAGATATTCTGGATATTCTGAGCATTCGATACCGTCTCTTGAGTCGTGGCTTTTTTCGAGCCACAGCCACAATCCGCTTGATTCTTGGCGCTGCTACCGTTCAATATGTCATCGTTCTTGTCCAGCAAAGCTAAATTGTCAGGCATATACTGTTGCTTTGTGTTGGTGATTTAAGAAATCTACCTCACCTGTCTCATCTATGTCATGGCTGAAAAAGCCCGAAAAAGACTGAAAAAGCCCGAAGTTTCCTTAACTTTATATTTCTTCACTTAACCCATGCAGCCCAACGACGATCGCCCGTTGCAAGCCGTCCCTGACGATAACGAATTGCTGAAATTGGTCGATGGTCTAATATTTGAAAAAACAGGTAAACATCTCAACACGCTACAGCAGTTAGTGTTGCAGGGAATGTATGATGGCAAAACCTACGAAACGATCGCCCGCGACACCCGCTACACTACAAAATATGTCCGAGAAGTCGGCTACAAGCTGCTCAAAAGTCTCTCCGCAGTGATGGATGAAGAGATGCAAAAAGGCAATCTCAAAGCTGCGATCGATCGCAGAAATATTAGCAATACCTCCAGTAATAACTCAAATTTCGGTAGAGATTATATTCATCAATACGTTGAATACGTTCAGACACTAAACTTCAACCCCTGTCCTTCTTTGCCTAGCAAATCTGACAACAAATACGCCACTGAATCCAGATTCAAAACTCAGATCGAACGGCTCGAAATTAATGTTGCTGATGTCGTTTGTAAGTTGCACGGTCAAGGTATTGAACCATGCCAAATCGCTCAGTTGCTTGGTCTGCCCGATGTGATGATAGAAACAATATTGCGTGAATTGTCATAGCTAAGATGCGAGATATTTGTAGGGTGCGTGGCTGCGAAAATTTCAAGTTGATTTAGAGATTGTCGATCGCGACGCACCCTAGGATATAAAGTAAAATATAATTAATTATCTCGAAGTTCTTTTTCTTGCAAAAGTTGGGTAGCCCAAACCCGATCTTCTTCCGATAGAGACGGTACGGGTTCTTGATTATAGTCGAGCCGATAATCATAGCCAGCGCGATCGTAAATACCTGCAAATATTTCTGGTAAGTTAACAATAGGTTCTACATCTTCCTCACGCAAGGGAAGCGGAAATATAGGTAGAGAATCGCGGAGATTAAAAGCATAAAGTTCGGCAAACGGACGGCGATTACTGGGACTGACTAAAATCCGATAATCGCTTTCAATAGAATTATTAAGAATGGGCATATATTCCCATTTTCGTAGTAAATCGATTTCCACTAAATTGGTTAAGCTACCTAAAATGCTCTGGCGTTTTTTGAGATAAGTAATTCTTCCTTCTCCACTACGTTTGTTCACAGGAGAAAGAATCTCAATTGCAGTGACAACTTGTTTAGTTGCCATTTCTCGCACTTCCAAGTAAGTCTGTTTAATTTTTTCAGGAGCAGGCACTTTGACGGTAGTCGGAAGTGTTATACTTACAGTGGCAACTGAACCTGTAGGAATATTCGGGTTATTAGATTGACGCTTAATCGCAACATCGGGGATACCTACTAAAAGGGAGTCGCTGTTACTGTCATTTGGATCGGTAATTTCATAGATTCGTTTGTCGATTGCAACCTCATATTTAGGCCGAATTTGAGGCATGATGGTATCAGCGATCGCGATAATCAATCTATTGTGAGTTTCCTGCCAGAAATCGGGGTGTTCTAAGTAGGGGTCCATTCCAGGAAAAGGTGAAGGCATAGGACTGTTTTCCGATGTATTGACTTTCAAATCATTTTAGCATTTTTAATTTTGTAGGTGCGTCGCTTTAAAGCGAGGCAGAGCCTCTGGATATAGGTTCCCAGGCTGGAGCCTGGGAACCAGTTAAAGCTTGTCAAGAACAGGCAGGATGCCTGTTCCACAGTAATTATTGGAGATGTCTATTTGTAGATGAATTTAATCTGTTGTGGAACAGGCATCTTGCCTGTTGCAAAGAGCGGGGTTTCCGGCCCGCCCCACAATAAATTTAATCTACTGTGGAACAGGCATCTTGCCTGTTCATAAAATTATAGACACCCCAAATATCAACTACAAAACAGCAGCCACACTTGCCATCAACAACCCTTGAAACAATTTCACCCCATCAGTTTCGCCCAACATCGGATCGGATGCCCGTTCAGGATGCGGCATCATTCCTAATACATTGCCTTGGCGATTGCAAATACCGGCAATATTATTTAACGAACCGTTGGGATTCCCAGCATCGCTAATTTTGCCCGCCTCTGTGCAGTAGCGAAACAGCACTTGTTCGTGCTCTTCTAGTTCTGCTAATGTATCGGCATCAGCATAATAGTTGCCTTCACCGTGGGCGATCGGCAAATCGATGATTTCACCCGTAGTATAAGCCGCAGTCCAACGAGTATTACCGCGTTCGACTTTCAAAGAAGCGCGATCGCAAATAAAATTCAATCCCGCATTCCGCACCAGAGCACCAGGCAATAAACCAGCTTCAGTCAACACCTGAAAACCGTTGCAAATACCGAGTACAAGTTTGCCCTGTTTCGCGTGTTCCGCAGTAGCCCGCATCGCCGGAGAAAAACGGGCGATCGCGCCGCACCGCAAATAATCTCCGTAACTGAAACCGCCGGGAATTACAATGACATCAATATCCGAAATATCGGTATCTTCGTGCCAAATCATGCGAGTTGGTTGGTGGAGTAACCCTTGAGTCACCCACACCACATCGCGATCGCAATTTGAACCAGGAAAAACAATAACTCCAAATTTCATAAGCTGAAGGAAGAAGGAAGAAGGAAGAAGGAAGAAGGAAGAGGTGTCAACTTAAGACTAAAATCTTATGTTTTTCTCGCTTGTATCAAAGTCTAGATCCCCCTAAATCCCCCTTAAGAAGGGGGACTTTGAGTGTTCCGAGTTTTTGTGTTTTTAACGAAGACTTTGAAAGCTCTTGTCCTCGCCTTTTTAAGAGAGACTTTGAACACTCTTGTCCCCCCCTTATTAAGGGGGGTTAGGGGGGATCTCCGGGTTGAAAAACACCCTAGGACAGAGACTTTCAACGCTCTTGTCCCCGCTTTTTAACAAAGACTTTGAATGCTCTTGTCCCCCCTTATTAAGGGGGGTTAAGGGGGATCTCCGGGGCCAAAAAACACACCCTACGGACGATCGCATTTATGCCGCCGCTGTCTCCACAGCAACAGGAATTTCAGTCAAATCAAAGCGATAATTTTCAATCACTGGATTGGCCAAAAGTTGGTCGCAAACGCGATCGAGTTGTTCGCGGGCCTCCGACTCACCAGCAGCAGTCAGCGTCAATTCAACGTACTTCCCGATTCGCACACGCTCAACATTGTCGTATCCCATGTGTTGCAAACCAGACTGTACGGCAGTGCCGGCGGGATCTAAAACAGAAGGGCGGAGGGTAACATAGATTTGGGCAAGATATTTCTGAGTCACGGGAATGTTGCGGTAGGTGATGTGAAAGTTAGCCCCATTGTATTCTACAACCGAGCAGCGCGCCGATCGCCATTTGGTTCGCCCAAGTAAGATAGCCTAGAAATAGGGACTGATTTGACTCTAGCAGATTACACAAAAAAATTATGAGAACCAACCGCACCCGCAGTCAGGAGCGTATTTTACACTTGCTCAAGCACTTGAATCGATCGCTCTCAGCGCAAGATATCTACTTAGAACTGCGTAACAGCGACCAAAGCATGGGCCTAGCAACCGTTTACCGCTCCCTCGACGGTTTAAAGCGAGAGGGGTTCGTTCACGTCAGAACGCTTGCTAGTGGCGAGTCTCTCTACGGTGCCGCCCACCAAGACCAACACCACCTAACTTGTCTGGAATGTGGCGCGTCCATTACGATCGACGAATGCCCCGTCCACCACTTAGAAAGCCAACTACAACAATCTCATTCTTTCAAGATTTATTATCACACTTTGGAGTTTTTTGGATTGTGCGATCGATGTACTTTGGCTCAAGAAACTTAGGATCGCGAATTAAATAACTTACAATTTTAATTGTTATTGTGGGATGGGCGTCCCGCCCGTCCAAAAAGAACGGGCGGGACGCCCATCCCACTTTCAAGAGTGGAAGTTATTTAATTCTCATTCCTTAGAGAAGTTATTAGTCATGAGTGATATCAATTCCGGTTGCACGAGCGAAATGATTGTTGACTGTTGACTGCTGACCGAAAGCATCCAGGATACCCGCCACGTGATTCATTCCGAAAGCAGACTCAGGACCCAGAAATAAAAAACCTGTATCCGATAAAGGAGCCCCCGAATTTATCCGTGGGGTCAATGCTTCAATTCTTTAATCTAAAATCTAAAATCTAAAATCGATTGACTCGGTGTCGAACCGCGCAGGCTGGTTTTGTTTGTGTAGCGACAGATTTCAACCTGTCGTTTTATTAACTCGGTCAAGGATGCAAAAACTCTAAATGGTCTCCTGGAATCGATCGCAATTTTGCAGCCGAGCCTTGCATTTTCAACCGGCCGCGTTCTAACATGATAATCCAATCGGCGCGATCGATCACTCGTGGCCTGTGACTGATAAAAATCGTCGTTTTCCCGTGCCGATACATCAACAATTGTTCTAAAACTTCCGCTTCGCTTGCCGGGTCAAGCCCTGCGGTAGATTCGTCTAAAATCAATACAGGCGGGTTGTTGAGAATGGCGCGGGCGATCGCCAATCTTTGTCTTTGTCCGCCAGAAATATTCGCTCCAAACTCCCCTAAAACAGTTTGATATTTATCAGGCAATTGGCTGATAAATTCATCCGCGCCCGCAATTTTACACGCTTTCACAATCTGTTCAAAGCTGATATCTGGACTGCCCAATCGAAAATTTTCCATAATCGAACGGCTCCAAAAATGCGCTTCTTGAGGAACCAATACTACCTGCTGTCTGAGACTGTCAAGAGACAAATCCTGTAAGTTGTAGCCGCCAATTCTAATATTACCAGATTGCAGCGGGTACAGACCAGCAATTACTTTTGCTAGCGTACTTTTTCCGCAGCCCGAATAACCAATTAAAGCAATTGCTTGACCGCCGGGAAAGGTGACAGAAAAATTTTCCAGCAAGTCAAGTCTACCGGGGTAGTGAAAATTAACACTCTTGCAAACAATACCGTCGCGGTCTTGAATAGTTACAAAAGGTTTATTCGTATCGTCTTTAGTTTCCGGTTCAGCATCGATCACTTCCGACAGCCGTTGAGTTGCTGTCTGCACGCGAGTCATTTCATCAGTAAATCCTACTAGCGAATTCACCCAAGTAGTAACGTTTTGATTCATGCTAATAAACGCTAGCAACTGACCTATACTCAATACCTTGTCAATCACCAAACCGCTACCAAGCCACAGCAGAGTAATGCTGCCAGCAGAGGCAACAAAACCTGAAAATATATTGTTGAGAATGCCAATTTGTGTAGTGCGGAAAGTGAGCTTGGCTAAGCGACCGAAGCGGGTTTGAAATTCTTCCCAAAGTTGCTGACCGCTGCTAGTAGTTTTGACAGTCAGCGCGCCTTTAAAAGTTTCTACTAAAACGCCTTGAGTTTCTGCTTCCAGCACAAATAAACTGCGCGTTTTTTGCTGCAATACGGGCAGAAATACCACTGTAGAGGCCGTCATTAACAGAGCAAGCACGGTAGCTGCTAACGTCAGTTCCTTGCTGTAAAATAACATAAAAACAAAAGAAACTACAGCGATAAAAAATTGACTAGGCAAGCTGATAGCGACTTGAGAAACTAATTTATTTATTTCTTGGATATCTTGTAATCTACTGACAATTTCGCCACTGCGTCTGGTTTCGTAAAAACTCAAAGGCAATCGCAGGAATTTCCGGGCGAATTCCATCACTAATCCCAACTCTAAACGCTGGGAAAACTGAGCAATTAAGTTCGACTCTACCAATCCTAAACTGCTGCTAAAAAGGTTCATAACTATAACTGCGATCGCCACACTCGCCAGGAGTTGTCTGTCGCCCCGCACCAGAATGTCGTCGGTGAGCAGTTGAACGAGAAAAGGCGAAGAAATCGACAGCAAACCCAACACCACATTCAGCAAAAATGCTTCCATTAAAATCGGGCGATAAATCCCAATCCGGCGCATCCATTTTTGTAAGGAATTGGCGGGCGGTTGACCCTCTGCGGCCGCAAAAAACCGCTCAGCATCGGGTTCTACTAGCAAGCACAGCCAATCTGTCCAAGCTGCTGCTAATTCTGCTTTAGAAACATAGCGCATACCGACAGCCGGATCGCCGATCGCATATTTGTCGCCCTGCTTTCCGTACAAAACAACCCAGTGATAACCGCTCCAGTGAATAATCATCGGTAGAGGGGCATCATCGAGCTTGTCTAAAATTGCAGCGGCTGCTCGCACCGATCGAGCATTAAAGCCGATCGCCTCAGCACCTTGTTTCAAGCCAAGTAAACTCGTCCCTTTTTGGCCGGTGCCCGCACATTCTCGCAAGCGGCTAATTGTAAAATTCTGTCCGTAAAATTTAGCGATTGAAGCCAAACAAGCCGCCCCGCAATCTTCTTCGCTCTGCTGGAGAACAACCTGATATTTCTTAAACCTGTTAACTTGTCCGAATAATGGCATTTTGCCGATCAAAGGGATGTTCTTTAACATTTTGCAAAATGAATAATGGTAGAGCATAAAGAAGATTACTCATCACCAACTACCCAATCAGCAAAAAGCACCCATAAAGTTATGGGTGCTTTCTCGATTCCACAGTTATATATCTGAATAGACTAGCACTAAACTTTAGTAGTAGGCGTAGCGGACTACTCTTCTGTATGAACCGTCGCAATTCCGGCGGTACACGACCCAACTGCGCCGCTGCCGGTGACAATTGTATCGATTAGTATGGTGACCGCCGTTGACGCTAGCTGATTCTTCAGGGGTGAGTTCAGCAAACAGTGAATCGTCCTTTGTTACTTGCATGATTTGACTCCGTTTAAGTTAATAAAATTGAAGGGAAACTAGAAATATTATTTAATTTCTAGAGCCTCGTGTAAATACTGACTAATACTTCTGGTAGTGCTGTGCGGCTTCCGGAATATTACCGAGAAATTTTGAAAATTTACTCGATCGCACAACTTGACTCAGCTATCTAAACCACTAGAGTTTTGTAAGGGCGAGCGCGGCTCGGATCGTACAGATAAAGCTGGCTAGGCTGCGGCAGGAAAAACAGCATATTCAGGCCATAGCTGCTGCTGTTCTCCGTCTCGCTGTTGCTTTTAGCACCGCTAACATCGCTGGTAATACTGCCACCGTTGACAGTAGCAGATTCTCCATCGGTTAGTTCGATGAAGAGTGAACCTTCTTGATTTTCTGACATAAATAACTCCTATTAATACCTATGTACTTACTTACTACCTACGCATACAGGAAAAACCCGGTAACAGTGCCAAAACTCATGGCGGAAATGCCGTATTTTCATGACCACGAATTTCAAAGGTGGTACCCGCCACGTGATTTATCCGTGGAATCAATCCAAAATCTAAAATCGAAAATCCTCAAGCCCCCGCATTTATCTCGCGCAAGTCAATCCAAAATCTAAAATCTAAAATCTAAAATTGAATGACAGTGGCCCGCTGGCTTCACTCCTCTTGATATTTGGCGAAGTTTGTGGGTGGGAACGGCAAAGCTGTGCGGATTTTTACCTTTACCCTGTGAATTTTGATTTAGACTTCTAAACCTATGCTTGGTTTCCGGAAAGCCGATCGTAAAAGTGACAAAAGAAATCAGCGATTGAGCTCTCCCTCTCCCCCAACTCAAAACTCAAAACTCCAAACTATTCCCCTCTCCCCCTTGCCGCCATGTCTCTCGCTCCCGAAACCACACCCCCTGAAACCTTTGATAACGACCAGTTTTTGCCCCCTGTCAGCCGGTGGACGACTTTGGGGGGTATTTTGATGGTGGCGACCTTTGGCGGGGCGATCGCCCTCGCTAGCGTCACCAAATACAGCGCTACAGTCAAAGCAGATGCGATCGTCCGTCCAGCCGGAGAAGTGCGCGTCGTGCAAGCAGCAACCGAAGGAACCGTCGAAAGCATTGCTGTCAGCGAGAATCAGACAGTAAAAGAAGGAGATGCGATCGCAGTTGTAGACGCTTCGCGTTTGGGCGCTCAACAACAGCAGTTACAAGAAATAATTAATCAGTCTCAAACAGCAGCACAGCAAATCAACCAGCAACTGCGCGACTTAGAAAATCAAATTTTGGCCAGCGCCCAATTTAAAAACATCCAAAGTGAAACTTCCGCCCAACAGGAATTAATCGAATCCGCTTTAGTAAAATTCGCCACATCGCTGCCAGATGTCGCCGAAAGACTGGGCAGAAGTCGGCGGGTTTTGCTCGTTAAGCGATCGTCCCTTCAACAACAATTAATTCAAGCTAAAAAAGAACTAAATCAAATTGAGTTAAAACTCGAAAATAGCGTGATCCGCGCGCCCGCTGATGGTACAATTCTCAGATTGGAAGTACGAAATACTGGTCAAACCGTACAAGCCGGCAGCGCGATCGCCCAAATCGTCCCCAGCGACGTACCCCTGGTAGTCAAAGCCAAGGTGACATCCCAAGACATCGCCCGCATCCAAATCGGCCAACCCGTACAGATCAGGATTTCGGCTTTGCCTTTCCCCGATTACGGCACATTAAAAGGAACTGTCAGCGAAATCGCCCCAGATGCGATCGCCCCTCAAAATCCCGCTAATAATTTAGGTACAGCTTATTACGAAGTGGCAATTAAGCCCGAACAAACTTATTTAACAAAACTCAAATCCGCCAAGGGCCAATTCTTCGGCAACCCCCAGGCTAATGTCCCCCGCCAGTATTCGATTCAATCGGGAATGGAAGGCAGAGCCGATATTATTACCGGCGAAGAAACTGTTCTGACATTTGTTTTGCGGAAAGCAAGGTTGCTGACAGATTTTTAATTAGTCATTAGTCAGTTGTTATTGTATGGTGCGTCAGTCTTGAGGTTAGCCCGAAAAATTTGGGTTTTACCGACTGACGCACCTTACTTTTATTTGTTCTTTGTTTGACATTTGGCGATCGTAGGTATATTGTAGATTGTAGTAGATGCCACTGTCAACTATCTCGATCCACTACTCCAAAAGTTAATCTAACGTCATAAGCTGGTAACTAACCACTAACCAACTGGCAACCAATGGGGAAGTACAGGCGACCTAGAATTAATTTCGTTTTGGATGAGGACGTTAGAGACGACTTAACGGTATGGGCCAAGGAAGAAGGGCGCACTATGAGCAATCTGGTAGAGCGAATTGTGACCGCCGCAGTTCAAGGAAAGCGGGACAGCCACCCAAACCAAAACCCGCTCATCCAGCAAGAGCAAGCCGGAAAAGGAGGCACTAGCTAATAGATAAACAGGTGTCTAGTATTGAAAACAGTGACAAACTTAATAGAACAAGAAGCGTCAGAACCAGAAAACATACACAGCGCTACTGACCCGCAGAAGTGCCGGGAAATGGAACGCCGATACGATTGGAAACTCAAGCAAATCAAAATAAACAAAGATTTGCCCCTCGAAGTCGATTGCGTCTTTTACGGCGAACAGACTTCTTTTCAAGACCTCTGGCACGACAACCAAGACTGAGGTAATTTATGACCAAAAAAGAAACATGGATTGTTTACAAAACTGAATCTATGAGTGCGGAAGGCTGGAGAGATCGAAAGCTAATTCCGAATGGTGGCTTGACCGACATTCTAGCAGAAGAGTGGGATTGTTCGGGGAAATTGCCTCAAATCGGCGATCGCGTGCGAGAATATGCAAACCTCGAAGATCCTGGCAACGGAATCACCCACGGTCGAGATGGAAACTGGATTGTTAAGAGTATTCACGAGTTCTCTTCTAGCAGCACAAACTTGTGCATCGCGGTATGCTATTGCGCTTATGAACCCGTTGAATCTAAATGGGTTGAATTAAAACGAGGAAAGCCTGTGAATGAGATTTTGCAACCCGCTGAAATTGGGTAAAAATCTCAACTTTTCTAATTAATCATCTTAAGTCCGCGAAGGCGGACTTTGTTTGTGTAGACGCGGTTTCAACCGCCGAGTTTATGTCTAAATATATAATATCCATCACCCATATGAAAATCAACGATAAACTCAAGACCATTTTAACTGAATTGCGATCGCACTTCGAGCAACTTTACGGCGATCGTCTCACCCAAATGGTACTCTACGGTTCCCAAGCGCGGGGCGACGCAGATCCCGACTCAGATATTGATGTTTTGGTAGTTCTGAAAGCACCAGTCCAAGTCGGTGAAGAAATCGCTCGAACTATCCCAATTGTAGCAGATTTATCCCTCTACAATGACGTAGTAATTAGCTGCAATTTTATGAATGAGGAACGGTTTACTAATTATCAAAGCCCTTTGCTCAGAAATATCCGTAGAGAGGGAATTTTAATCTGACACCCGCTCAATTAAACTTACTCCTCAAAGCTCATCAAAGCCTTTCAGCAACAGGGAATAGCTTTATGAAACCCGAACAAATCGATCGAACACTCCCAACTTTTATAAACCTAAACAGTAACGAACCGCCGATTCAACTTCTAACATCTTTTCTGCGGAAAGTTCCCCTGCAGAATCAGTAGGAAATCGCTCTCTATCCAAAGATCGAATCTGAAAACAGAGGAAAACTGTTTCTATTTGTAAACCACTTTCAGACGCAGAAACACGCACATTTGTTCTATATTCGCGGTGAATATTAGTTCCTTTAGTGCCGACAATGACAGTAACAACTAAGGGTGACTGGTTAATAGTATCAATCGAAAGCACCAAAACAGGTCGCATTCCAGCTTGTTCTCTTCCATGAACTGGGTTAAGATTGACAAAATAAATTTTCCCTCGCTGAATGCTCATAGTGCTTGTAAACCATCCATTTCTGCCACAATAAACTCTCGATCGATCGCAGCAATCTCAACTTGAATATCTGGATCGTTGGCCATCTCTGCTATCTCTGCTTCCAGGTATTTAGCATTAGCGAGTTTATTAGCTATGTAAGTTTTCTCCCGCACTCGGCAAGCGATACGTTCCAGCAGCCAAAGTTGTTCTTCTATCGACAGGGAACTAATAGAACGTTCAATTTCTACTAAAGTTTGTGAAATCATTTTAGTTTCCTCTTGTTTTTTGCCCCATCGCAAATCATCGAGATTTTTTTGAATGAGACCGGGCCCATTCCGAATAGATTCATTATTGCGATCGCTTACTTATCTTGTATCTATATTATACGACATAGTGGCGTAGCAGCTTATGACGCACACTCCAACGACTCCAGACGATTCAGCAAGTCGGGTTTTCCCCTTGTTTTTCCCCGACAAAGAATGTAAAATTCTAAAAACATGGGTTGTCAGCAATGAACGAAGCGCGCCACGAAGCTTATCTCAATCTGATTGAATCGTTACTAAATTGCCCCAGCGGGGAAGAAAACGAAATTTGGCAGGCCAACTCAGAGTTAGTTGATGCGGGGTTGGTGCAGGTAATGCTAGAGAGGGCAAATGATCTGAGAATTGATAACAACCTGGATGATGCTAATTCTTTAATGACTCTGGCAGGGCATCTAATGGGTAGTTATAGCAATGCAATCCCCGAGAAAGCGTCACCTTACAGTTATCTTGAATTCCTAATGGAAGTGTTGCAGAAAACGCAAGATAGCAAGGGCAACCGTACTGTAATTTATGCCCTGCTGCGGGATAATCTAAACTTAATCAATGATAATTTGGCGGCGGTTTTGCAAAAATGGGCGAGGGAAAATTTGCCAAATTTAGATAAAAAAAAACAAATTTATATAATAGGAGTCGTTGGGAATTTTAGTAATGCAATCGCGGACTTTTCTTTAGGCAGCAGGGCGAGTAATTTGGAAATTGCCATTGCAGGTTATCAAGTTGCCATGACAGTTTTTACCCGTAAAGAATATGCTGAGAATTGGGCAGAAACTCAAAATAATTTGGGGATTGCCTACCTGTACAGAATCAGAGGGAAAAAAGCGGAGAATCTCGAAAAAGCGATTGCCACTTATCAAGCATCGTTACAAGTTTACACCCGCGAGGGATTTCCTGAAAATTGGGCAATGACTCAAAATAATTTGGCGGTTGCCTACCGCAACAGAATCCTCGGCGAAAAAGCTGATAATCTCGAAATCTCGATCGCATTTTATCAGGAATCATTAGAGGTTTGGAGCCGCGAGGCATTTCCTGAAAATTGGGCAACGGCTAAAAATAATTTGGGTATTACCTACAACGACAGAATCATGGGCGAAAAAGCGGAGAATCTCGAAAAAGCGATCGGATTTTATCACGAATCATTAGAGGTTTACACTCGCGAGGCATTTCCCTTTGAATGGGCAAGGAGTCAAAATAATTTGGCGGCTGCCTATAGCAACAGAATCAGAGGGGAAAAAGTAGATAATCTAGAAAAAGCGATCGCCACTTATCAGGCATCATTGGAAGTTTACACTCGCGAGGAATATCCTGAAGATTGGGCGGGGACTAAAAATAATTTGGCGAATGCCTACCGCGACAGAATCAGAGGGAAAAAAGTGGAGAATCTCGAAAAAGTGATCGCATTTGATCGGGAATCATTGGAGGTTTACACCCGCAAGGCATTTCCCTTTAAATGGGCAATGACTCAAAATAATTTGGCGAATGCCTACCTCTACAGAATCATAGGCGAAAAAGCGGAGAATCTCGAAATAGCGATCGGATTTTATCAGGAATCATTAGAGGTTTACACTCGTGAGGCATTTCCTTTTGAATGGGCAAGGAGTCAAAATAATTTGGCAAATGCCTACCGCAACAGAATCAGAGGGAAAAAAGCGGAGAATCTAGAAATGGCGATTTCCGCTTATCAAGCAGCTTTGTCAATTTACACCCGCGAGGCATTTCCGATAAATCATGCTGAAACCTTATTTAATCTCGGACTTGCCTACCGGGATAATTACCAACTCCCAGCAGCTTACAATACCTTTAATGCTGTCATTGAGACAGTCGAATCAATGCGGAGTGAAATCATTATCGGCGGCGAAGCTGACAGACAGAAATTAGCTGAAGAATGGAATAAACTTTATCAGCAAATGGTAAAACTTTGCCTAGACATGGAAAACAAAACCGCCGCCCTAGAATACATCGAACGCAGCAAAACCAGAAATCTAGTAGAATTGTTTCACACATCTCGCAGTCTCCCGCAAAATGTACAGCGGATTAGTTTTCAAGAAATTCGCAGTCTGTTACGTGAAGATGAGGCAATTTTGGAATGGTACATCACCTTTAACGGGTTTAAAGTTTTTATTATCACCCGCGAGTCCCCTCAACCAATTGTCGGGCACTCTTCATATCAAGAGTTGGAAGCATTAGAGAAGTTTCAGCAGGAGTATATCGACGACTATATCAATCACCCTGATAACTGGAGAAATCAGCTAGAAACCCGCCTGGAAAAACTAGCTAAAATCTTGCACATCGATGAAATAATTTCTCGCCTCCCAGAAAAATGCCAAAAATTAATATTAGTTCCCTTCCGATATTTGCACTTGTTGCCGCTTCACGCATTAACCAGCAAAAGGCTAAGGCAGAATACCGAAGAAACTGGAACTCTCCTCGATCTTTTCCCTGGCGGCGTGAGATACACTCCCAGTTGTCAGCTATTACAATTATCTCAGCGGGTAAATCCGACTGGGGAAGAGTCATCACCCACAAGATTGTTTGCCATTCAAAACCCGACAGAAGATTTAGACTTCACCGATATCGAAGTTGAAACAATTGCCAAATCCTTTAATCCTGCGGAAGTTTTGATTCGGGAAAAGGCAAGTAAGACAGGATTGCAGCAACAGCTTGAAGCGTTGCAGAATGCCGACATCGCCCACTTTTCCTGTCACGGCTTTTTCGACTTTCTCGATCCCCGGAAATCTGCTTTAATCTTAGCGGGTGCGAAAATTGCCACCGATAACGTTGACTCGGAGAACAAAAGTTATATTCGTTCCCCCCAAGACGAATTGTTGGACATTGAAAAATGCCTGACGCTGGAAGAAATCTTTGATTTGCCCCTGAGTAAGTGCAGTTTAGTTACGCTTTCCGCCTGCGAAACAGGGTTAACGGATATTAGAGATACCACTGATGAGTATATCGGATTGCCTAGCGGTTTTTTGTACGCCGGAACCACGAATGTGATTAGCACTTTGTGGGCTGTGAATGATGTATCTACGGCGATTTTGATGATAAGATTTTATGAGCTTTTCCTGTCTGAAAGTCGCCCGCCTGTGGCGATTGCTTTGCGCGATTCTCAAATGTGGCTGCGGGATGCAACGGTGCAAGATTTGGTAGATTGGGCCGAGCGTTCAAAGTTACTGGATAGTGAAAGTAAAAACAGGATTCAAAAGAATTATAAACGCGATTACGATGATGACGATCGCCCTTGCCAATCCCCTGTATACTGGGCGGCTTTTTCTGCCGTTGGACAATAACCCAAAGGTTTTTTGCATGAGTGGGGGCGGGTTTATTAGTTGGTTGGTTTGATTTATAAATCTCGGCGAACCCGCCCCTACAAATTTGTTAAAATTGGGGATTTGATATTGTAAAAAATAGATATAATTGCTGTAGGGGCGGGTTCGCGACTGTCTGTGAAACCACACCGTAAATCTCAAAAACCCGCCCCGGCATCGTGGGTGGGGGCGGGTTTATTAGTTGGTTGGTTTGATTCCAAAACATCGGCGAACCCGCCCCTACAAATTTATCGAAATAGGTGATTTTATGAACTTAAAACCTCCCCAACTAATTTTCGGAATTGTCCCGTTTGCAAATTTAAGCTGAAACGATCGCCCTCCATTAATTCAATTACTAAGTTATCATCGCTCGCCGAAAATTGTTCGGGAACATCGGGCAATCCGCGATTAAATCTGAGGGAACCATTCGAGTTAAATAATAATATCTCATTTTCAGTCAAAACAGCAGTTACTTTGTGAATAACAGCCATCTGAATTAAATTACCCGTCAAAGGCATTGCCAGACAAATGCGGCCGCTTTCCAGGCAAATAGCTACTAACTGCTGTTCAATTCCCATCCATAGCATCTTTTTCTCGTGAGAATGCTCGATGCTTAACTCAACTAATTGACCCCGCCAACTCAGTCCGTAACATCCCAAAACTTCCCCCAAGTCAAGGCAAGCAAATGTTTGAGCGTATTCGTGGCCAATAATTTGCCGAATGCCGGGAATTTTGTCGAATTCTGATTTGCTAATAGTTTCAATTTTCATGGTAGCTGGTTATTGATAAATTAACGGTACAATTGAAGTAACTTGAGGATTTGCATCTAAGTCGCCTTCAGGATAAAAATATCGAACCACAATCGCCCCCGGTTTTTCTCCCCCTCTCAATTCTACTTTACGAGAAATGTTTGCGCCATATTCGTTAATTGTTCGATCGCCTTCAACTTCTGGTGCATTTAATCCTTCGGCAAATATTTCTAATAGCTTTTCTTTCCCCCCAGATACTTCGTCAATTCCTAGCGTTCTCAAATCTCTTAAATTATCTAAAGACCGCCTAGTATTTGTGGGAGTAGAGGTGACGCGACCAAAAAAGAAGTCAAATTTACTAGATTTGACCGTGAATCCCGCACCTTGAATTACTTCATCACTTGAGGTCAATGCTTGCAACTCCTAAAAAAATTGACACTAAATTGTCTCCGATGGTATCATACAATTAACAGAGAGACAATGCTCGAACAAAAATCATAAAAATCTCCAAATTCAATTAACACAATAGAAAATCTGCCATGAATGACGACCAACGTTATATATCAGCATTTCTGCAAGTTTTTGAGACTAAAGCCGAATTATTAGAGGAGGTGGGAGCAGTAGAAGATTTAGCAAACCTCAACCAGATGATATCTCAGATGGTTGATGAATCTGATGAGGAAGTAGCGGATACTATTGGGATATGGTGCAAAAAATATCCTAAAATCAGAGATACCCTCCGTTCAATTATTAATAGAAAACCAGAACCCCAACCCACCAAAAAAGAAGAGCAAGAACCAAAACTATTAAACCGCTATCCAGAGTTACCCGAAAGCCTCAAAAAACGCATCCCCAATTCACAGCCACCGCGCCAATAACATGACCGATAGAATTTCTGCCCCCAATGTTTATTTATATGCTTTCCAACTGCAAAATGACAGTCCGGGCAGCAATAATCCTCTGTGGCATCACTGCGACAATATCCTCGCCAACTTCACCGATAAACAGCTAACATCCAACCTAGTTTTCCCGCAAAATTCCCACAGCTACCGCGAAGATTTGCTGCCAAATGTCGCACTACCATTTAACAGCAATCCGCCCGTTGAAGGTTTTGCCCAACCGCTACAAATTCAAGACAGCTATGCTTTATGCTTAAATATAGGTTGCCCGGAAGACGGCACTGCTGATAATATAGATGTCGATCTAATCAAGCAATTCAACCCAAATCGAGCCTTACTCATCAGTGGCGATGATAACTTTTTAGGTCAAACTCTCCTAATTACCGCATGGCTTCCCGACAACTCACCGGATAATTTAGATTCCCTCAAACCCCTCGCCGATAAATGTCGCGATGCTTTATTCCAAGGCGACTCGCCACCTGTATTTTATCGTTCAGGTAAATTATTTGGTAGTCCGATTTTTGAGTACGGTTTAATTAGCGATATTGCGAATTACCGCCACCTGCTTGTCTGGCTGCTGGCTGACAAACAAACTGACAAGGATTTTAACACTTGCCAGGAAGAAATACTCGACCTACTATTTCACCGCAACAAAATTATCAAAGCTTTTCAAGACAGCCGCCAGATTTACCGCGAACTCGATCGCGAATACCGCATTATTGAGAAAAATATGGAGATATTGCAGCAGCAATTTTCCAGAGGGACTGTATTAACTTCCGCGCAATTGCAGGAATTTCAGGAACAGTTAAAGCAACTCTTCAGCAAAGCTGTAACTTATACTCGCCTGCTGCGGAAACTCGAAGATTATGACAATACAATTGCCCTAAATCTTAACAATTACACTGACATTTTGTCGAAAATTTGTGATATACTAGGAACCGATAAGGAAGAACTATCAATATTAAATAACTTCGGTAGAAAAACGGCTCCTTATATGCGATCGCAAATTGCCGGAGACTTAGGATATTTCCGCCACGGCACAAACTTAATCGAACAGGCGATCGCCTCAATTCGCGGCATAGTAGAAATAGAACAAGCTAGGAGCGATCGCACCAACCAAATCGCACTCCGCAACAGCGAGATAGCAGAGAAAAATCGGGACGATCGCCTAGAAAGCACAGTACAGGCGATCGGCGTCGGTTTAGCAGCCGGCGGCATCGCAGCCTCCAGCGGCACAGACAAAGTATTCCAGACAGTGCAACACCATCAAATCCCAATTTTAATGCAATGGCATCCCTTTCTATTTTCATTTGCCTTGAGTTTTGCGATCACTCTTTTCGCAGCCGGCATCACTTGGTGGCGCACTAAACCGAAAAACAGTTGACAGTTGACACTTGACAGCGAGCTTTTTAAGGCTGGGATTTAGATCGTTGCCGGTCGATCGAATTTAACGAAGGGGATCTGAAATCAAAATAACGTGTCAATATAGAAATGTGAGTTCAATTCTATTCTTTCCTCATGGGCAAAAAGCGCGTTCTTTCGGGAGTTCAGCCAACCGGCAATCTTCACCTAGGCAATTATCTCGGTGCCATTCGCAACTGGGTAGAAAATCAAAGTCAGTACGAAAATTACTTCTGCGTAGTCGATTTGCACGCAATTACCGCACCGCACAATCCCGCAACTCTAGCCTCCGACACTTACACGATCGCCGCACTGTATTTAGCTTGCGGCATCGATTTAGAATATTCTACTATTTTCGTGCAATCCCACGTCTCGGCGCACACAGAACTAGCATGGCTGCTCAACTGTATTACGCCGATTAACTGGCTCGAAGATATGATTCAGTTTAAAGAAAAAGCAGTTAAACAAGGTGAAAATGTCAACGCCGGTTTGCTAAATTATCCGGTGTTAATGGCAGCAGACATTTTGCTTTACGATGCCGACAAAGTGCCAGTGGGAGAAGACCAAAAACAGCATTTGGAACTCACCCGCGATATTGTCATCAGATTAAATCACCAATTCGGCACACCCGAAAAGCCAGTATTGAAACTTCCCGAACCCTTAATTCGGACTGACGGTGCGAGGGTGATGAGTTTGACAGATGGCACGCGCAAAATGTCGAAATCTGACCCTTCCGAACAAAGTCGAATTAATTTATTGGATTCGCCAGATACGATCGCAAAAAAAATCAAGCGCTGCAAAACCGATGCCGTGCGGGGTTTGACGTTTGACGACCCCGATCGCCCCGAAGCTAGAAATTTGCTGACACTTTATCTCCTGCTTTCCGGCAAATCTAAGGAAGAAGTAGCAACAGAGTGTGAAAACATGGGTTGGGGAGATTTTAAACCCTTGCTGACAGAGACGACAATTAATGCCCTCAAACCTATTCAGGATAAATACAAGGAAATAATGGACGATCGGGGATATTTAGAGTCTGTACTACGTCGCGGAAGAGAACAAGCAGAAGCTATTGCTAATCAAACTCTAACTAAGGTTAAGACCGCTTTCGGTTATTCTTTACCTGTTTAGTTGTTAGTTGTTAGTTGTTATTGGTTACTGGTTAAGGATGACAACGGGAGCATCTCAGTTTTGCATTTACAGTGCGAGCGTCCCCGCTCGCGTATTGTACAATACGCGAGCGGGGACGCTCGCACTACAATAAAAAAAATGCTTTTTACAAAACTGAGATGCTCCCATGACAACTACCAACTGCCCACTAACAACTGCCAACTGTCAACTGTCAACTGTCAACTGCCAACTGTCAACTGTCAACTAACAACTGTCAACTGTCAAATAACACATAACCAATAACAGACAAATAATCATGAACCGTTTTCGCACAGCCTGCACCACCCCCGGAGAATTTATAATTACCGCCGAAGTTGCCCCACCAAAAGGCGGCGACATGACTCACACAATTCACATGGCTGAACGCCTCAAAAACAGAGTTCACGCAATTAATGTCACAGACGGGAGTCGCGCAGTTTTGCGAATGTGCCCCCTAGCAGTTTCGGCGATTTTAGTGCAGCACGGAATTGAGCCAATTTGTCAAGTTGCTTGTCGCGATCGCAATCAAATTGGCCTGCAAGCGGATCTCATGGGAGCTCACGCTTTAGGCATTCGCAATGTATTAGCACTTACAGGCGATCCCGTCAAAGCGGGCGACCATCCGAAAGCAAAAAGTGTATTCGACTTGGAATCAGTACGACTGTTACAAGTCATTCAGAAAATGAATGGCGGCAAAGACTGGAATGACAAACCTTTAACAGACGGATTTACCGATTTATTTGTCGGTGCTGCCGTCGATCCGCAATGCCCCAGTTGGTCGGGTTTGCAAAGTAGATTTGAGAAAAAAGTAGAGGCTGGAGCACAGTTTTTTCAGAGTCAATTAATTACAGATTTTGAAGTTTTGGATAAGTTTATGCACCACGTGGCTGCGGGCTGCAACAAGCCAGTTTTAGCAGGAATATTTTTGTTTAAATCAGCTAAAAATGCTGAATTTATTAAAAAATACGTGCCGGGAGTTCACATCCCACAAGAGACGATCGACCGTTTGGCAAAAGCTCCAGAACCCTTGCAGGAAGGCATAAAAATTGCTGCCGAACAAGTCAAGCTAGCGCGGCAGATTTGTCAAGGAGTTCACATGATGGCCGTCAAACGAGAAGATTTAATTCCTCAAATTTTGGATTTGGCAGGAATCGATCCACTGAGCTAAAATTAACCGTTGGGGCGGGTTTTACCAACTATCAATGCCTAAAAGTAACGATTTCGTAAACTCCTAAACCCGCCCACTCCCGCGCTACCATTTTGAACATCAAACTGTCGGGGCGGGTTTGACCAACCATCAATGTATAAAACTAATGATCTCGTAAACCCGCCATCCCCCGCTGTAGATAATCCAATAACTTCTGAGTTTGATTAATAAACTACTTTGAAAAATGCTCGATCGACTAAACGGTTAT
Organism: Microcoleus sp. T3_D1; assembly: GCF_036700405.1. NCBI lineage: Bacteria > Bacillati > Cyanobacteriota > Cyanophyceae > Oscillatoriales > Microcoleaceae > Microcoleus > Microcoleus sp. T3_D1. The sequence continues at coordinate 13,219 of NZ_JAUBOV010000064.1, read as the reverse complement.
TAAATAGGAGCCACTGGCAATGACTGACTCAGAAATACTTAATTCTGATACCATCAAAACACTAGATACTCGCATATCAGAAGTTACAGTTTACACCGATCGCGCTTTGGTGACGCGCCGTGGCACAGTCGCTTTGACGGGAAACGAGCGAGAATTGGCGATCGCCTCTCTCCCCGCAACCCTGGAACCAGAGTCAGTCAGGGCTACGGGTGCGGGTACAGTTGCTGTGCGATTGCTGGGAGTGCGCTGCCACAGAGTGTTTAGCAGCGAACCATTGGGCGATCGCACTGCCGAATTAACCCAACAAATTAAGGAGTTACAAACCCAAAGACGGGGAATTAACGACAAAATAACCGCCCGAAAAATTCAGCTCCAATTTGTGGAAGGTTTGAGCGAAAAAAGCGTCGGTTTCTTTTCCAGCAGCATCGCCAAACAGCAGGTAGGTTTAAACGAAACTGGCGAATTGCTCAATTTTTTAGGAACTAATTACCTAAAATATGTAAGTGCGATCGCCCAACACGAAAAACAGCAGCGCGAAATAGACAAGCAAATAAAAGCTTTGCAGCAGCAGGTGGGGCAAGTACAAACTCCCCATTCGCAGCAAAGTTTTAACATCATTGTTGCCATTGAACCCAGTGGCAGCGGCAATTTTGAACTAGAAGTTTCCTATGTAGTCACGCGAGCCCGTTGGACTCCCCTTTACGACTTGCGAGTAAACACTATCAACAACCAAATTAATCTCAATTACCTAGCCGAAGTCAATCAAAATACAGGCGAAGATTGGACGGGAGTAGCGCTGACTTTATCTACAGCAAAACCCGGAATGGGAACTCTCCCACCAAAACTAGAACCTTGGTATATCGATAAAACCGAGCCAGAGCAATTTTTTGGTAGGGGTGTATCAGAGGATGATTTTTTAGACCTAGAAGAAGTATTATCTGAAGGTTTTACAGGCGGCGGTTCACGCTCCATAACACGAGCGCCCATAGCAGCTCAAATAGCCACAGCCCAAGTATCCAGAGAAGGCGGTACAGTCTCATTTCAAGTAGGCGGAAGTACCAAGATTCCCAGCGACGGTACACCGCACAAAGTTACTATTTTCGGCGAAAATTATCCCTTTAAACCTGAATATATTGCAGTTCCGCGATTAGTCAGTTTTGCCTATTTGCAAGCAGTTGTTGTGAATCCGCTGACAGGCGCAACTCTGCTTCCCGGTAAAGCAAATATCTTTCGCGACAACACTTTTGTCGGTACTGTGCAGTTAGAAAATGTTTCCCCCGGGCAAGAATATAAAGTTAATTTAGGAATAGATGAACGGTTAAAAATAGAGCGGGAATTAGTGGAAAGACAAGTAGATAAAAAACTGATCGGCCAGCAGCGGCGCATGAGTTACGCTTATCGCTTAAATGTGACAAACTTGCATCAGGTGCAGGTACACTTGACACTGAAAGAGCAATTGCCAGTCAGCCGCAATGAACAAATTAAAGTGCGATCGACTCTCACTAATCCGAAGATAGTAGCAGGTGAAATGGGACTGCTAGAATGGATAATGTCTCTGCCACCGCAAGCAAAGCAAGAGTTATATTACCAGTTTGTTGTCGAACATCCTCCCGACTTAACAGTCACGGGTTTAGATATTTAATATTAAGTCGATAAAAACTTGTTTGTAGTCAGGACTAAAGTCCTGATTCGTCACCACGGATGAGGAGTGAAGTCCCGAAAAACTATCAAATTTACCTGTAATTGGTAAACTGCAAAGCCATCGGATAATCTTCTTGCTTCAACCGTTGAATTACCAACTGCAAATCATCCTTATCCTTAGCCGAAACGCGCACTGCATCACCTTGAATCGAGCCTTGAATCTTTTTAAACTCATCTCGAATTAATTTAGTGATTTTCTTGGCAATTTCCTGGTCAATCCCTTTTTTCAGTTTGATTTCTTGGCGTACTCTAGTACCACTAGCAGCTTCAATTTTCCCATAATCAAAAATTTTCAGAGACAAATTGCGCTTGGCGGCTTTAGTTTGCAAAACAGTGTGAATCGCGTCGAGAGTAAATTCGCTGTCCGTATTGACAGTAATGGATTCTGCGCCCAATTCTACGGTAGTTTTGGTATCTTTCAAATCGTAGCGGCTTTGAATTTCTCGCGTTGTTTGGTCAACAGCATTGACTAATTCTTGCCGATCGAAATCGCTGACAATATCAAAGGAATAACTAGCAGCCATAAATTAGTAATTGGTAAGGGGGCATTGGGCATTGGGCATTGGGCATTGGGCATTGGGCATTGGCAAAACAGGGCATTGGGCATTAACAACTAACCAATAACCAATAACCAATAACCAATAACCAATAACCAATAACCAATGACTACTGAAAATTAGCCGTTAACAGCCATTAAACTGAAATAGAATAAAGAAACAGTGCAAGAAGAACTAATCGCAAACATGAGCGATCGCCCCAGTGGCACATTGAGAATATAGAAAACCGAAAACAACAACCGGGCGATCGTAAAAGCGATCGCAGCCCAACCCGCCGATTCCGAATCTACCCCCGTCACAAAAGCCATCAAAGCCGCCGCTGAAAACAGCATAAACGTCTCAAACGAATTTTGGTGAGCCCAAGTTGCCCGCTGAGCGTAAGCAGGCAACCTCTCAAACATAGCGCGGGGGGCAGCTTGGTCGTAGCCTAGCTGCAAGCGGGCGAACGCAACCACCAAAAACGGTGCGTACACCAGCGCAGCAGCAGCAGCAATACAATCAAGCAGAATAACCGACACAGGTAATCCCAACAGCATCATCCGCCTCGCAGTTCAATCAAAATAGAACAGAGTAACCACCTTGCGCTGTTCCTCCGCATCCTGGCAAGTTTTCAGCAAAGTGTGGCTTTCGTGAAAAGCAAAACATATCAGTTGCTGGCAGCGAGAAATAATCTCCTGATTGCACATGGCGCTTGCTTCCGGGAGAGACAAGCTATCATTTTTGGGATTTTCTACCAAATGTATCACTTGTTCGAGTTGCTCGCGAGACTCGCGAGGCTGGCGACTCATGCTTTGTGGCAAAATCACCGTCAGCAGATTAGGATCTGCTCGCATTGCCCCCCGAATTGCGGCTGAATTGGTGCCTGTAGCGCCAGAAGTGATGAGCTGATTGCCTCCCAGAACTATGGCGTAGCTCAGCATCTCAATTAGCTGCTGGTGGGTAATAGGAACGTGGCGAGAACCCAAAAGAGCAATCCGCTTGGAGCTGGTTTGCTGGATCGCCGCAAGTTCTTGTAAAAAATCATCTACTCTGGGTAGCTCAATTGATTGACTCAAAGAATTTATTAAATTAAATAAAACTACGTTGTGGATTTTAGCAGACTCACTAGCCATTGCCGCCAAAAAGAAGTTAAGAATTGCTGATTTACCGGATCAGACTAGAGGATGGGGAGATTTGAGTTCGCCTGAAGGCAGAATGTCTTCCGACATTGGCCAGCCGGAGCTCAAGGTAGAATTCAAGAAAAATTGAGAATTTAAGAATTTTAGCTTTTTATTTATTTAAACAAAAAATTCTCTCTGCCGAATACCTTCTTCCCTCAGCTCCGGCTCTCTTCTTAATGGACTCGATCGCTCAGCCCCAAGGATGCCATCATGCCCTCAAGGTCAAAATGTTCTGCCATTAGCTGAGTAACGCATTCCACCTTGATCGGTTCGTGCAGGCGCACGCTGCCAAAGGTGCTGTCGATAATTTCCACCGTGGTTAAGGTATCCAAATCAACAGACAAAACCGGAATTTCCATTTCTTCTGCCCTGCCAATCACCAAGGGAGAAGGAGGCAAGTGACCTGTCAAAATCAAGCACTGAGTCGAGCTTTCCAGAGCCGCTAGCTGAATGTCCGTGCGATCGCCCCCCGTCACCACCGCCATATTTCTCGCTTTGCGGAAATACTTCATAGCCGAACTAACATTCATCGCGCCAATTGTCAAGGTTTCCACCATCAAGTCCAAACGGTCTTTACGGCAGAGCACATCAGCTTTCAATTGGTGCACCAATTCTTTGACGCTGACACTTCGCAGCAAAGCACTTCTCGGCAGCATTCCCAAAACTGGAATACCCGCAGCCTCCAGAAAAGGCCGCACAGTCGCCGTTACGGATTCGAGTTTGTCCGAGGGAACGTCGTTGAGTACCACGCCCAGCAACCGCGAACCCAAACGCTGTTTAGCCGACAGCAAATCGTCTACATACAGATCGATCGGGCGAGCTACCAACAGCACAGAGGCATCAACTGTCTCAGCGATTTGAGCCAAAGACAAGTCAAACAGACTGCCTTCCTCCAAATTAGCTGGGCCTTCTAACAGCGCCAAGTCTCCGCTGGGAGCTTGCAAATATTGCGCTAAAGACTGGCGGTAATCTGTCTTGTCTTCTCCCCGCAAACGCTTGTGAACGGTCTCTTCATCCAAATACAGCAGTGTTGACGGCATCTGACTTTCTGAGAGATTCAGCGTCTCTACCGCGAACCGCACGTCTTCGTCCTCGATCCCAGCTCCGGGCGAGCTGAAACAGGTTCCCAGAGGTTTGCCGTAGGCGACGGCCAGTCCTTTTGCCCGGAGTCCGAGTGCCATCCCCAGGGCGATGGCCGACTTGCCACTGTAAGCTTTTGTGGAACCGATCAGCAAATATTTAGTCAATTTGGGTACGCCTTCAATCCTCAATTTGCACCTGTCTATTTCAATAAATTTAGTTTTTTCTACAGTATTTCTGAACTGCGACTCAATTAGGCAATACTATTATACTCGATTTTGTCACTTTTGGGCAATTTATTTTTTTGCTAAAAAATTTTATTCACCTGTTCGCAACCCTTTTCTTCCCATTCTTTTTACTTGATTTTGGGAAACCACTTTTTCAATTGTTTGTTTTGCCAGCAGGTTTTGATAAGTATTTATCGCCCATAATTTCTTTGAAAGCCGATTTTAATTGTAATATTTTTAGGCATTCGGCTTGCGTCGCTGAGATATCAACCTCGAATTTTATCGAGTAAAAATAACACGGTAAAACTGGTTAATTTTACATTAAAAGCCTACTTAGAGGGTTGAAGATAGTTTTTTTAGTGGCTAAATAGAGGATTGTATAGGAAGAGAACACGCTGCTTGCCTAAGCAATTGTGCATATAATTTGAAAGGGATATGTTGTAGGATTAGTTATTAATTATTAGTGAGCACGCCCGCGTTAAAACTGAGCGGTGGCACTGCGAGCAATAAGCTGCTTAGAATGGGGCTTCTAGCTTCTCAATACATAAATTGTCGGGCGGCGTGGGCTGGAATTTCGGCAGCCCAAAGGCTGATTGCGATGCTAGCGAGATCGCAGTTCAAGGGCTGTAGATTGATTTTCCTTGGGCGGATCTACAGCGCTTTCCTCTCAGCTACCTAGTCGCAAAAGTTGAACGAAATCGGACGGCGCGATTCGCCTCACGGCGATAGCTTCGCTCGCGCGTACTCGCCCAGTACCAATAGACCTCTTGCAAAAGTCCTTTTCATAAATTTATTGGACGGGCTCTTCGGCCCATCCCACAAGAAAAAATAACTCTTGTGGGACGGGCCGGAGAGCCCGTCCTAGTTATTTTTGCAAGAGGTCTAATATCCGAAACAGGCTTTTGCGCTTGTCCCACAACAAATACAGCAGTTTTCAATTGGATGAAATACAGGTAGGGACTAAGGCTTTGTCTGAATCCCTACGAGAAATCCGTATCACGCTCAACAGAAAACTGCTGTAGATTTACTTTAGAAATGGGGATAAGTGCTGACCCCCAAAAAGATTATTGAGAATGATCCAAGAACTCGCTTACTCTTTCCGCTTCTCAAATAGGACTGGCGCACCAATCATGTAATGTTGCCGTCGTGGCTTTACACTATTGGTGCGCCAGTTATAGCGCCCGTCAATCGATTTTAGATTTTAGATTTTAGATTTTAGATTGAAGAAAGCAACCCCACTGATAAATCCGGGGGCTGGCGATCGGGAGCGAGGAGCTTTTTTCTCGATCCGCGAATCAATCCGGGGGCCCCGGATTAAATTGCTTGATTGTCAATTGCCGACTTTCGGGAGTGCGGTTGCGGTGAAAGTTATTCATCCATTCGCATCAGCTTGCGGTAAAACGTTTTAGAAAAATCGACGGTACGAGTTCGCTGAAAAGTCAGGAGAACCTCAATTAAGCAACTAACAAACTCAGAGCTTTGCATAGTCACTTCGTAGCTGAGTTCAGCATTACCGTCAAACAACACCCGACAGCGGGTTAAGTCGATCGGCAGCGACGAGATATTCCAACTAGCGACAAACGGCACGCTGTCCCCGCCGTCAATTTTTCTTGCTCCCTCCAAGCTTTTGAGCTTGTAGAGGGCAATAGCGTGCGGTAAAAACTTGCGCCTGGGCTCTTGACAGAAAGGCGCGTAGACTTTCACTTCTTTGTCATCGGCTGGCTTGAGTTGAGGAATAGACATATTTCCACCTCAGACAATTATTACTAACAGATAGTTTAGATCCCCTGAAAAAACTAGCAGATATTCCTGGTCGATCGCAAGCAAAAGTCAACCCAAATACTCTATCCAGTACCCGTTTACCAGGGCCGTACAAGCACCGAACCCGCGGGTTGTCCTCCCGTCCGCTTTCGACAAAAGCCCAGAAACTGATACAGTAGATGCTTATATCTAAAATCAAAAACTATTGGTGGTTGAATCAAGTAACCTATGCAGGAGAGTTCTTGGCCAGAAAACGACGCTCGCAGCGAGCTTAACTTGGACATCTCTGATTTAGCTCAAGAAGAGCTCAAGAGTTTGACCTCGCACTCGAAGCTCAGCAAAGTATTTGCTATACCAGACATTGGCGACAGGGTGTTTGACGCGGAAACAAAAGCAGAGAGCCCAGTTGCGGTGTCTGTGCCGGGAACTCCCTCTTTTCCTCAAAATCTGTACCGGGGACGGCGCGGAAAAGCCGCCGCAGTGCTGACTGCGATTTGGGCCGGCACGATCGCCCTGCACTTGATTTCTTGGGGTGCGTGGGTAGTGTGGGGGTTGACGGGACTGCTGTGGATGCAAGCATTTCGAGTTTTGTTCGCTTCGCCCAAGCCCGCACTGCCACCTCTTGCCGATGAAAGTCGAGAGGATTGGCCTTATGTGTCGCTGCTGGTGGCAGCGAAAAATGAGGAAGCGGTGATTGCCAGATTCGTAGAATCCATATGCAATGTAGATTATCCGATCGACCGCTACGAAGTTTGGGCGATCGACGATCACAGCAGCGACGCCACGCCGCTAGTATTGGAACAGCTAACCAAAAAGTACCCCCAGCTCAAAGTATTTCGCAGAGGAGCAAATGCCAGCGGCGGCAAGTCGGGAGCACTGAATCAAGTGTTACCGCTGACTCGCGGGGAATTTGTCGGAATATTTGACGCCGACGCGACGGTAACGCCGGATTTGCTGCGCCGGGTGCTGCCAGTGTTCGATGGAGAAAAGGTAGGCGCTGTGCAAGTCAGAAAAGCCATCGCCAATGCTTCGGTAAATTTGTGGACTCGCGGCCAAGAAGCAGAAATGGCTCTCGACAGTTTTTTCCAGCAGCAGCGGATTGCGATCGGCGGCATTGGAGAATTGCGCGGTAACGGCCAATTCATGCGCCGCACCGCCTTGGAAAGCTGCGGAGGCTGGAACGAGGAGACGATTACCGACGACCTGGATTTGACGGTGAGGCTGCACCTAAACCGATGGGACATTGAATTTCTCCCTTTCCCAGCCGTGTCAGAAGAAGGAGTCACTAACGCTCGCGCCCTGTGGCACCAGCGCAATCGCTGGGCAGAAGGTGGCTATCAGCGTTATCTTGACTACTGGCGGCTAATTTTGCGGAACCGCATGGGAACTGGGAAAACTTGGGATTTATTTGGATTTTGGGTATCTCAATATTTCTTACCCACAGTAGCGCTACCCGACTTTGTGATGTCAATTGCGCTGCGCCGGATGCCGATCGCCAGTCCCATAACTTTTATGACCCTTACATTGTCGGTGGTGGGAATGTTTGTCGGTTTGCGCCGCACTCGCAAAGAGACCAAATTTGACGTAAGGCGAGTTTTTCTCACCTTGCTGCAAACGCTGCGGGGTACTGTGTATATGTTCCACTGGCTGCTGGTAGGGACTGTGACGGCTCGGATTGCGGTACGGCCCAAGCGGCTCAAATGGGTCAAAACCGTCCATCAAGGTGCTGTTAATAGCATCAAGTAAACAATTCGCAGAAATATCTCGGCACAGTATGGCCGAACGTCCGAAGATTTTCCGAGACAAAAAAACACCAACGCTCGCCAAATATCTCCCCGCCAGAGCCTAAGATTAAAATTGGGCAAGTCCGAGAAAAAAACACTTTGAAACAGCTTAGGTAATAGGTAATCGGCGAGCGGTAATAGCGAATAAGTAATCGGCCATACAAAAGTCTAAAATTAAAAGATAAAAGCGAGAATTTTTAACTTTTAACTTGACAAAAAACCAATTACTATCTATTAATTATGAATTGCCAATTAGGACGAATTGCTTGTTGCCAACTACCCGTCACCCGTAATTGATAATGGATTTGTTAGAGTACCAAGCTAAATCTTTATTTCGCCAGATGGCAATTCCGATTTTGCCGTCGCAGCGGATTGACAATCCCGCTGACCTCAAAGGACTGAAAATTCCTTACCCCGTTGTACTCAAATCGCAAGTGCGGGCTGGGGGACGGGGCAGGGCCGGCGGTATCAAGTTTGTAGAAAATACGATCGATGCAGTAGCAGCAGCCCAAACAATTTTTAATTTGCCGATCGAGGATGAATATCCCCAAGTCCTGCTGGCAGAAGCAAAGTACAACGCCGACCAAGAATTGTACTTAGCGGTACTCCTAGACCCCGTAGCACGCCGCCCGGTGCTTCTGGGTTCGAGCCAAGGAGGTATGGATGTCGAAGGGTCGATCGAGCAAATGCAGCAAGTGGCCGTAGATCAAGAATTTTCCCCCTTCTACGCGAGGCGTCTCGCGCTGAAAATGGGATTGCAGGGAGACTTGATTCAATCGGTGAGCACCATTGTCGAAAAAATGTACCGGCTGTTTGTCGAAAAAGATTTAGACCTAGTAGAAATCAATCCTCTAGGCATCAGTCCGACGGGAGAGGTAATGGCTTTAGACGGTAAAGTCACCGCCAACGACGATGCCTTGGGGCGACATCCAGATTTGGCCGCACTATCGGGAAAGAAGCTCTTGGGCGGGTTGGCACGGGAAAGAAGAAGTCCCCATGCTGGGGGCGATCGCTCCCATTCCCAGTCCAAGGTTCAGCAGTCGCCGGAGTTTGACCCCAAATCTAAATCCCCAATCTCGAATTCCGAATCCCTGCAATTAATCGAACTAGACGGGAATATCGCGATTTTGTGCAACGGAGTGGGCCTGACAATGGCAACTCTAGATGCTGTAACCCACCAAGGAGGAAAACCAGCTAATTTTGTGAATATTGGTTCCCTAGACCGCTACTATGCAGCAAATGCCCTGCGCGATCGCGCGGAGTTGGGTCTGGAGTTAGTCGCTCAGGATAAAAGCGTTAAGGTGATACTTGTAAATATTTTGGGCAGCGCCTCCAAGACCGAGGAAATAATCGCTGCAGTAGCCGGCTATTTGGAACGGAAAGCTCGCGCTAACCGCCACATCCAAGTTGTGCTGCGGCTGGTAGAGATCGATGCTGATGCTGTTAAAAAGCGTTTGGGACAGTTGCCGGTGCAGCTAGCTAGCACTTTGGATGAGGCCGCGGCCGCTTCTGTATCCTCCGTCAAGTAGCGGCAGTCGATCGGCAAAAAATTAGATTTCTGTACAGGTCAATCACCCGGCGCTGCTCGGAGTACCGAGACAGCGCGGGCACAGAAATTGCCTAGTTGACCAGTCTAAGTGGTTCGCCCACTACGTTTAAGGTAAGTGTTGAAGTACCTACCGGAGGATGCGTGCTAGTCTTCCGCTCTAGAACTTAAAAGTTAAACAGGTGTAAGGGTTAAGCCAGTGCTTTTAAGATAGTTACCGACCTTAAACATTGACGAAGCAAACATTACCCCGTAAGGGAGGACTTAAATGTCTAATTTGGTTTTTGTACTTGATACCAAAAAACGACCGCTCAATCCAATCCGCCCAGGATTGGCACGTAAATTGCTAACTATTGGCAAAGCTGCTGTCTTCAAAAGGTATCCATTTACGCTAATTTTGAAAGTAGAGGTAACAGTACCGCAAAAACCAATTACTCTCAAAATAGATCCTGGCTCTCGAACTACTGGAATTGCGTTAATACAAGGAGAAAACGTAATCTTTGGTGCAGAGCTAACACACCGAGGACAAGCTATTAAAGCCAGCCTTGAATCTCGCCGTTCATTGCGTAGAGTCAGGAGAAATCGCCATACCCGCTATCGTCGGGCTAGATTCTCAAACAGGACTCGCCCTAAAGGTTGGTTAGCACCAAGTTTGCAACATCGTGTCGAAACAACCCTTACATGGGCAACTAGATTGATGAAACTCGCCCCCATTGCTTCTATTGCTCAAGAGCTTGTGCGATTTGACTTACAGCAATTAGAAAACCCAGAGATTTCTGGAATCGAGTACCAACAAGGCGTTTTGCATGGCTATGAGATCCGCGAGTATTTGTTGAACAAATGGGAGAGAAAATGCGCTTACTGTGGTGAAATAAATACACCATTACAAGTCGAGCACATTCATCCCAAAGCCAAAGGCGGATCTAATCGCATTTCTAATCTTTGCCTTGCTTGCGATGCTTGCAATAAAAAGAAAGGTACTCAAGATGTTGAGCAATTCTTGTCTAAAAAGCCAGAGATTTTGAAGCGGATTCTATCTCAAGCAAAGCGTCCGTTAAAAGACGCAGCAGCCGTTAACTCAACTCGTTGGACATTATTTAATCGACTCCGTACAACTGGCTTGCCTGTTTCTACAGGTAGTGGTGGCTTAACGAAGTTCAACCGCATTCAATTAAATTTACCTAAAACTCATTGGCTAGATGCAGCTTGTATCGGAAAGGTTGAGTCATTGAAGATTTTAACAAGCAAGCCACTATCGATCAAAGCAACTGGTCACGGGACACGTCAAATGTGCCGCACTGGTAAATTCGGCTTTCCATCTCGCTATGTTCCCCGGTTTAAGTTTGTTAAAGGTTTTCAAACGGGAGATATTGTCAAAGCGATTGTAACCTCTGGCAAAAAAATTGGTACATACGTTGGACGTGTTGCCGTAAGAACCAGTGGCTCATTCAATATTTCCGCCGAGCGAATTGGTGTCAGGAATTAGCCACAAATATTGTTCAATTATTCACAAAAAAGATGGTTATTCGTATGCAGCATAAACCTTGCCCCCCTTTTCCTCTCACCGCTGACCTGGGTACAGGTACAGCGGGAGTCTCCAAGGGGGAAGAAAAATGAATTTAACTCCTGAAAGCAAAGTCCTAGTACAGGGCATTACAGAATCTCCCGCGTCCACCCGCGTCGCCCTGATGATGAAAGCATACGGCACGAATGTAGTCGCCGGTGTTAGTCCCGGTCGGGGGGGGCTGGAAGTGGAGGGAATTCCGATTTTTGATTTGGTAGAACAAGCAGTGGCTGCAGTGGGTCACGTTGACACTGCGGTAATTTTGGTAGACGCTTACTCAGTGCTGGATGCGGCTCTAGAATCGATCGCCGGAGGAATTCGGCAAATTGCGATCGTTACTGGGGGAGTGCCTCCTCTGGATATGGTGCACTTAGTCAGAAAAGCAGAAGCCACCGAAACTTTGGTAATCGGGCCCAACAGTCCGGGGATTATTGTGCCCGACAAACTCCTGCTGGGAACTCACCCCAAGGAATTTTACACTCCCGGCCCCGTGGGAGTGATCAGCCGCAGCAGCACTTTGACTTACGAAGTTGCCCTAGAACTGACGGAGGCTGGGTTGGGACAGTCGATGGCGGTTTGTATTGGCTGCGACGCGATTGTCGGTTCTTCTTTTATGCAGTGGCTGCAAATTTTGGACGAAGACGACAGTACCGAAGCGATAGTTTTGGTGGGAGAAGTTGGCGGGTGGAGTGAACAAGCTGCTGCTTCTTACATCGCCTCGGCGATCGACAAACCCGTGGTTGCTTATCTGGCCGGCCACTACGCTCCCAAGGGGCCGTCTTTGGGCCACGCCGGCATCCTGATCAGTTCTCGGGCGGCTGCCCAGAAAGCCTTTGGAGTTTCGGTCCCAAACAAAATGGCTGCCTTTGAAGAGGCGGACATACCTGTGGCCGCTCGACCTTCAGAGATTCCTAAGTTGCTCAAAAAATTGCTAAAGAAAAATTGATTGCTTTGGGACTTACTGAAATCCTAGACATTTCTGGAGAAATCCCGAAATAGCTAAGTAAGTCCAGGCTGTTGTTACTAGGAAGCGTTAAAGTTCATACCTTGGAGTACGTGCCAGCCCCAAGCTCTATAACTCCACCGTTAAACAGGCAAGGATTTGTAAAGCCAGTGCTGTGGAGAAAGTACCGCCTAATAACCATGCCGAGGCAACCTTTACTAATTAGGAATAGACGCAACCATGTCTAAAACTCCCAATCAAGTATTTGTACTTGACATCGACAAGAAACCTCTAACTCCGTGTCTGCCAGTGATAGCTAGAAAGCTATTAAATGCAGGTAAAGCAAAGGTTTTTAGACTGTACCCGTTTACAATCATTCTGAAAAAATCAGTCAATGATCTACCAAGACCAATCGAAATTCGCATCGATCCTGGTAGCAAAACTACTGGCATAGCTTTGGTTCAGGAAACCCAGGTCATTTGGGGTGCTGAACTTATCCATCGGGGTCAAGCTATCAAGTCTCGACTTGAAACCCGTCGGGCTGTCCGACGCAACCGCCGTAATCGTAAAACTCGTTATCGAAAAGCGAGATTCTTAAATCGTGTTCGTCCGAAAGGTTGGCTGCCTCCGAGCTTACAACACCGAGTATTAACGACTATGACGTGGGTTTCTCGCCTTCGCAAACTAGCACCTATCCAATCAATTGCTTTCGAGTTGGTAAACTTTGACACTCAAAAAATGCAGAATCCAGAGATTTCCGGCGTTGAGTATCAACAAGGGGAATTGCAAGGTTACGAGGTTAGAGAGTACCTACTCGAAGTGCGACCCGTTTCCGCGAAAACGGAAAGCCTAGCGGCTTAAAGTGTAGGCGGAGCAAGGAATCAGCCTTTCGTATG